>CAYRZY010000059.1:0-13656 GCA_964428855.1 uncultured Flavobacteriaceae bacterium | reverse complement strand
ATGTCCGAACAGTTGGTAAGCCACCACCCATTTCTGTAGAGCCTAGCTTGGTCTTTGTTTGACTTTCAAAAACAGGCTCCATTACCTTGATACTGATTGCCGTAACAATTGATTTTCTGATATCAGAAGCATCATGATTCTTACCAAAGAAATCACGAATGGTTTTAACTATTGCTTCTCGATAGGCATTTTGATGTGTTCCACCTTGTGTGGTGTTTTGTCCGTTTACAAATGAATGGTATTCTTCGTTGTATTGAGCTTTACTGTAGGTTAGAGCAATTTCAATATCTTCTTCCATTAAATGTACTATTGGAAAAAGTTTAGATTCTTCGGCGATATTTTCGTCTAATAAATCTCTCAATCCGTTTTCAGAGAAATACTTTTCTCCATTAAAAATGATAGTTAAGCCTGTGTTTAGATACACATAGTTTTTAATCATTTTTATAATATATTCATTGCGGTACTTGAATTTTGAAAAAATTTCTTCATCAGGCGTAAAGGAAACTCTTGTACCTTTACGTTGAGAAGATTTTTCAATTTCACCGTCTAAAATCAGTTCTCCACGCTCAAATTCAGCCGATTTGGTTTGATTGTCGCGAATGGATTGTACTTTAAAGTTAACAGATAATGCATTTACTGCTTTTGTACCTACACCGTTGAGACCAACAGATTTTTTAAAGGCCTTAGAGTCGTATTTACCACCGGTATTCATTTTAGAAACTACGTCGACTACCTTTCCTAACGGAATTCCTCGTCCATAATCACGAATCGTTATTGTTTTGTCTCTAACTGCTATTTCGATGGTTTTACCAGCACCCATTACATATTCATCAATGGAGTTGTCTAGCACTTCTTTGATGAGTATGTAGATACCGTCATCGGCAGCAGAACCATCTCCTAGCTTACCAATATACATGCCGGGACGCATTCTGATATGCTCTTTCCAGTCGAGTGATCGGATGTTGTCTTCGGTATATTTTGTTTCTTTAGCCATTGAAAAACTTGAAATTTTGCACAGTTGCTAAAGTACAATTTCATTGTAAATAACAAAACAGTATGTTGATTATTTTATTAACAGAAAAATGAAAATAGTAAAAACTTATTTTTTGGATAAAAAAAGTCAATTAATTCTGTACATTTACGAAAATTAAAACAGAAGCTATTAAAAAGCACATTCCAAATATCATCACCCTGTTCAACTTGCTTTCTGGTATTGTTGCAGTAATGTTGGCAGTTAATGACCGATTGATAGAGGCGGCTGCTTTTGTTTTATTAGGTATCTTCTTTGACTTTTTTGACGGTTTGGTGGCGAGAATTCTTAATGTGCAATCAGAATTGGGGAAGCAATTAGATTCTTTGGCAGATATGGTTACTTCTGGTGTGGTACCAGGCATTGTAATGTATCAATTGTTTGAAAGAGCATTGCATGATGATTGGAAAAACGGACTTTCTTGTGAAATTGGTAATTGGACAGTCTTTGAAGAATCAGGGGCTTTGTCTTGGGGAGAAACAACTATCCATTTATTGCCTTTTGTAGGTTTATTATTAACATTGGCTGCAGCTTATAGATTGGCAAATTTCAATATCGACGAGCGTCAAACTTCTACGTTTATAGGTTTACCTACACCAGCTATGACGCTTTTTATACTTTCATTACCATTAATATTGGCTTATGGAGATAGTGCTGTAGTAAATGAACTGATATTAAATAAATACTCTTTAGTTATAATAACACTAGTTTTTAGTATTTTAATGAATGCAGAAATCCCACTTTTTTCTTTAAAATTCAAAGACTTTTCCTTGAAGAATAATGCTATAGAAATTTTGTTCATTGCACTTACTTTAATTTTAATTACAATCTTGAAAATCACAGCAATACCTGTGATTATCTTAAGTTATATTTTGATGTCTATTTCTAAGAATATCATTGTAAAAAAATAAACTATCCTTCCTTTTTTTGATTTAATTATTTCATTAAGAATGATTTTAAATACTTCAATTAATTTTCTTGCATATAAAATATTACAATAATCTACACGTTAATAATCTCAGAATAATTTATGAATTAAAAACATCACAATTATTGATTGAACTTTTACTTGTTAAAAATAATATATAAAATACAACAAAGTTTGCGTAGGACACTTACTTGTTTAATTGTTATATATAGTATAGTCTAAACCCTTAAAATTAATAATTGTGAAAATTATTTATAAACAATTTACAAATTTATTTAGTAATAAGTTTGCAATACTATTTGTCTTAACAGTATTATTTACAACCATTGGTAATGCACAAATTAAAAATAGTGACATTGCTGTAAGATTAGATCCCGAAGCTACATTAGAAGCTGAAGAAGGAGATTCGAAAGAAATTATCTTTGTTAAAGCTACAGGAGAAAATTTACATGGGTTCAATATTGCATTTACGCTTCCTCAAGGAATAGAGTATGTGGTAGGGAGTATAATCATAGAGGTAAACCCTAATAATAATTATGAAGTTACTTATAATACTTCATCATTTATTACAAATCCAGAATTTCAAATTAGAAATACGAGTGGAGGAGGAACAGATAATAATTGGACGTTTTTAGATGAATTAAAATTATCCTTTAAAAGAAGAGCGACCTGTGATGCTGTCCCTTTTAAAGAAGGAGGAGGTATCTTTAAAGACAGACATGAAGTAAATTATTTAATAGGGAGTACACCGAAATCTGCACAAGATTTTGACGATACAGTTTCTTCATATGGATTACTATCAGCTTCATTAAGTGTTGTAGATATAGAATCTATAGATGGTGAAATAAGTAATGTAGCAAACCCTATATATTACGAAAGAAATATTCAAGATGTACAAGGAGGTAATGGAGATATTACAGCTTTCCATCATGAAATTAAAATAGGTTCAAGTATTCATAATTATAAATTTAAGTTTAATGGTAATGCACTAACACCTGCAAGTACAGATACAGATGCCGTAACAGGAGTAACAAAATTAATCTTTGATATAGATTTATCTCAAGCACCCTATAATGTGGCAACGGCAGGAGAAAATGGTGATGGTCAATATGTAAATGGAGAAAATTTCACATTTCAAGAAAAATTTGCGGTATTAAGTTGTCAAACTTCTGAAATAATTCACAGTTCATATTGGAATTGTCAAAAAAGTAGTGAAAAATCAGGTTCTATTTTGTTAGGCACTGAAGTGCCTAGTTTAAAAATAGCAAATATAGATCCTCAAGGGAACGAGATCACAGCTGGCCCATATGTAATTGAAAATGATCTTTTAGCTACAAACCATATGAGAGTGAAAATTGAGAATACAACAACAGTTGCTGGAGGTTATGCTACAGATGTATATATTAATATAGGTTTAGGTCATAATGATTCAGATTTAACAACCTATGATGTGAACCCAATGTGGGCTTTTGATGCACAAAATACAAAAGCATTGAGTAATGTGCATTTTACAGGTGGTCCTGCAGCTGTCAATACATTTGATAATCCATCGTCATTAGTTGCATATCAAAACTATGGATCAGGACATTCAGTAGCTATACCACCAAACTTTTTAACTACAGATCCAGATGGACCAGGAGGTCTTGAAGATTTAGATGGTGATGGTTTTTTTGATGATATGGCACCAGGTGCTTCAACAATCATTGAAATGGATATTGATTATACAGCTAAAAATTTAGCATGTATTGCTCCAGGTAGGCAAGATTATATTGTATGGGAACATTTATATTTTGATGTAAATATAAAAGATCAATGTTATATCTCTAGAGATGTAAAACGATTAGATTTTGGATACAAAAACCTAACGACCGATTATTATCATGAAACAAAAATTGCTGGAGATACTGATGTAACTGGTGGGCAGCCTTTTGAAATTACCTTTCAACCAGCCATGTATAGTAATCTTGATCTCAATGGTCATGATGCTCTTTCAGCAAATGATGATAGTGAGTTTTCAATTGCGATTACTGTGCCTACAGGTGTAAGCCTAGACCCTGCAAATCCAGTTGCAGGATTATCACAAGCAGGAAATATAATAACCTATACAACTACTAACCTACGTAGATATCCATATATTTTACAAGGAATTTTTGCAGGTGGAGTTTTAAAACTACCATTATTATTAGACTGTGCAACTTATAATGCTGCAAATGCAACAAGTGTATTTACAGTAGATTATTTAACACATTTAACCTTAAAAGATGGCAGTGGTAATGTTGGATTTGATAAAGACATACATTGTGGAACATCAGAACCTATACAGTCTCATGGTTGTGCAGCTAATTGTAATGGCCCAGCAATTACGAAGTTTGATTCTTTTAGAACAACGGCAGGGTATACAGATAATACGATGACTACTAAAGTAGATTTAGCTACAATTCCAGAACTAGAAAAAGATAGATATTTAGTTGGCGATAATATGAGAATTGTTACCGAGGCAACCATAAATAATTTCACTTCAGATAAAATGTATATTGATGTTAAATATACTACTGATGGCACAACTTTGGGTGCAGATGATATTCAATTTATTGATGGGACTATACATGTATTTGATAGTTCTTCAAATACTACAACTGCAGATGTCGCTTTAATAGGTACGCCAACAGTTACAAGTACTGGTAATGATCATATTGCTACATTTAATATCAGTTCATTTAAAAGTTTATTTGATAATAATATGTTTGATAGTAATGATAAAATATTTGTAACTATTAATTATAAATTTAATACAAATTTACCAGCAAAGAGAAAGTTTCATAAATTGACAAATTTTAAAGGAGAATACCATTCTGTAGATGGAGCAAATGCTAGAGTTGCATGTGATACTTATGGATCAACAGCAGCTTATTTAAAAGTTACACATGGTATTAATAAATATGAAGAAGAATTTAAGAATTGTGAAGAAGGCGTTGTAAGAGCTTGGTCTACTGAGGGGTCGGACATTGAAGATATACATCCACATGAATATAGACCACCATTTGGATTGAATAAAATGATTGTAACCTTACCTGATGGTTTTAGATTTACGGGTAGAGCAGAAATAAACAATCAACAAGGGGTGTTTACTATTGCTAATGGTGATTTAACAGCAACTCAAGTGGGTAATATAGTTACAATTATACCAACGGCTAGTTTTAGAAATGGAGATCAGCAAAGTACTTATTTTCCAAGTACTCGAGTTTGGATAAAAGGTACTTGTGGTGCCATTGAACAAGGAGATGTAACTTTTGAAGGTCAATATAATGAGTTTCATTATGGGCCAAGTACAACTGAGACACCAATGACAACAACTAAAGAATTACATTATACAAAGCCAAGTTTTACCTTGCAGTCTGGTAGTTCATCAATAGTAAATGGAGATGCAAGTGAGGCTACGTTTGATATTGTTGCTACCAATACATCACCTGGAGATGGATCTATAGATTTTAACTGGATAAAAGTTGCCTCAACAATAAATGTGAATTCAGCACAAGATATGACAGATGCTAATAACCCTATAGATTTAGAAGTTAAAATAGTAGGAGGGATTGCCTATGTAGAAGTTGGTGCTTTAGATAATGGAAAATTTAAAAATATCCAAATAAAAGCGGGGTATAATTCATGTACTGAGCAGGTAGTTAATTTTGCACATGGCTGGGATTGTGATGCATACCCAACAAATTATGCAAATCAGGCAAATTTATGTTATGAAAATAATGTTGATTTAACTTTACTGCCAAGAGCTTCTGAAGTTCAATTAAAAATTACAGAGCAACCAAATACACGTATTACGATGTGTGATCCATTTACGATAGAGTTAGAAGTAAATAGTGCACAATTTGCAGGAATACTAAATCCAAGAGTTGAATTTTCTATTCCAGGATTGCCATTAAATGCATTAGAAATTCAGTCTGTAAAAGTAGGTTATCCTTTTGATACAGCAACACTAGAAGATGCAAACACAACGATAAACGGACAAATTTTAAGGATTAATTTAGGAGAACATAGTGTAATAAAAACTTTAGGAGAATTATTAGGTACAAATAAAGCGGTTACTGATAATGATAGAAAAGTAAAAGTGATTTTAGATTTAAAAACAACATGTGATTTTGTATCAAGTACACCATTACAATTTAAAGTTTTTGGAGATAAGCCTTGTGGTGATCCTGCTGAAGGAAATGGTTCATTATTATATTCTGAAAAGATCAGAATTGATGGTGCAGAACAGCCTTACGACGCATTTACATCTGTTACTTTGCCAGATAACGGAAATGCAGAAGGAGCACATATAGATTATTGTGGTACTACAGAAGCTGTAACCGTATCTACTATATTTTCTGATATTATTGGGCAAGCAACTACTAAAACAGAAGATGCAGATTTTGGAGATGTTATAATGCCATCTGGAATTAGTTATGTAGATGGGTCATTTAGCAGTACTGATAATATTACAGTAGTAGGCTATGATGCAACAACAAATATATTGACCTTTCAATATCCTGCAGGATTAGTAAATTTAGATAGAGTAAACTTTACCTTTAATATTATTAGTGGTGCGAATGGAGGATGTGCTACAGATGCAGATTTTACAGTAGAGAATTATGTTATAGCAGCTAATGTTTTATGTAACGGTGTAGCATGTACAACGACTAAAATAGTTACAGGAAGTGCTACAGAACCATTAGATATTTTAAAACCAAGTTTAGCAGATTCTGGTACTACAACAGCAACAGCTGTAGCAGAAAATGGTAAATATGCTTATAGAGTGAATTTAAGTCTAGTAAATAATGGTTTAGAAGCAACAACGGGATATACATACGATATCTTTTGTGCTGATGATGCAGGAGTACCTCAAGGTACAGCAATTAATTCTGGTACTATTAATCAAAGTATCCCTGCAGGAGGAATAGTAACACAGACGATTAGTTTTGATAAAGATACTTTTTGTAATGGAGGTAAGATTGTGTTTGTAATTAATTCAACTGATAACTGTTTATGTGAAACGTTAAGCTTACCAATTGAGTTAAATGCAAATAGTACATTAGAAGCGACAGCTAATTTCCTTGATAGTACTTTTGAATGTGATGGAAGTGTTTCAGGAACATTTGAAGTAATTGCAGAAAAAGGTTCTCCAACGTATCAATACAGTATTGATAATGGAGTTACCTATCAAGCAGAAAATATGTTTACAGTTACTTCTAGTGGAGATTATACCATAACAGTAAAAGATGCTCAAGGGTTTACAGTAGGTACTACAATTACAATTACCTTAGAAGACGGCTATTTACCTGTAACATTTGAGGTTGAAAAATCAGATGTAAATGAATATACAATTACAGCCACAGGTGGTTTACCTCAATATGAATATGCTATTGAAAATCAAAATGATATGACTAGTAATAATGTGTTTAAAATTGAAGAGGCTGGAGTTTATACTTTTTATGTAAAAGATGATAAAGATTGTATTGTAGAAAAAGAAGTGGAAATCTTTATGCCTGAGATTCAAATACCTAATTTCTTTACCCCAGATGGAGATGGAATAAATGACAGGTGGTATCCAAAAAACATTGACAAGTATCCAAATATTTCAGTGTATGTTTTTGATAGATACCAACGTCTACTTGTTCGTTATAACGGACAACAACATTCATGGGATGGTTCTTATAAAGGTAAGTTATTACCATCAGGAGATTATTGGTACATTATTAGATTAAATGATCCAGTTAATGATAAAGAGTATAAAGGTAGTTTTACATTATACAGATAAATAGAACAACTAAGAATAGTTTTAAAAACGAGATTTCCATTTTTGGTCATCTCGTTTTTGTTTTAAAGATATCAATAATTAATACTTTTTTGAATCATAGAATCCAGCTTTAAAAGTAATATTTCAAACGAAAGAGGTAGGAAAAGCATGAGTTAAGTTGTTATGTACATATACTAAAGCTAATAATCATGCGTTTATTGATTAATCGCTAAATACTTACATCTATGAAGTCAACAGATACAATTCAAAAAAGTAACTTTATTTATATCACATTACTCTTATTAATAGCCTTATTGTTTATCCCATTATTTACCAAAGCACAGACAACAACTCCTTTTGTGCAACGTTATGAAAAACAAGGAATTAATGGTGATTTAATCATTCTAAGTAATACCAATTTAGGAAAGTTTAAAGATCAACCCTATAATGGGCCTGATGTAAATAATCAGTCCGATATGGTTTTTATCGATATTGATAATGATGCTTCAACTTTTAATTCGAGTAGTGCAAACTTTACTACAGACGCATGTAATAAAATTGTATATGCTGGTTTGTATTGGGGTACTAAGATACCCTCAGATATAAATATATCACCTCGTAATGAAGTGAAATTTAAAGTGCCAGGAGGTACTTATCATGATCTTGTTGCAGATGTTCAATTGGATAGGATGTATTATAAAGATGTAACTAGTATTGCAACTAGCAGCACAAATATCTCAGGAGATTATTTTGTGGCGAATGTAAATACAAAAGAAGCATTAGCTTCAGAATCCGACAGTAATAACTCAGCGGGTTGGGCATTAGTAATTGTATATGAAGATCCTTCAAAACCACGTAAGTACATTTCTACTTTTGATGGTTTTTCTAGAGTAAATGGTAGTAATCCAGAAGTAGATTTCAGTTATTCAGGTTTTAAAACTCCACCATCAGGTCCTGTCGAAGGGAGAATTGGTGTGGTTGCTATGGAAGGTGATTTAAAATGGACAGGAGATAAATTGCAGTTCAAATCTGATGCCAATACAACTTTTACAACATTATTTGATGCTGAAAACCCAGCTAACAATTTTTTTAATAGTAAAATAACCGTTGACGGAGCACATGTAACGAATAGAAATGTAAATAGTCAAAACACACTAGGTTGGGATCAAGCCATGTTAGATTTAACCGCATTAAATACTGGGAATAGTTTAATTGGTAATAATGAAACTGGTGCAACTGTGAGAGTTACTACAACGGGTGATCAGATTTTTACTTTTTTAAACACCTTTGCAATAAATATAATAGAGCCAGTTTTAGAGGTTTTAACCAGTGTTGAAGATGACAATGGCACGTCAATTACTTTAAACTCTACGATTCCTTTAGGAGCTATCGCTTGGTACAATCTTAATTTTAAGAACATAGGTACTGATAATGCAACAAATACAGTAATCTTAAATACTTTACCAATTAATGTTACTTTAGATGAGAGTTCAATAACTCTACCAGCTGGGGTAACTTATACTTATAATAGTGCTACACGTGAATTACGTTTTAATATCGATAATTCATTGGTCTTAAGAGAATCAGACCCTGCTAATGCAGCTTATGATATTCGTTATAAAGTTATTGCTTCAGATAATTGTTTTGATTATACTGATGCTTGTACTAATTTATTAGAGAATTTTATTGAATCAAGTTATGGAGGAGAGACTTCAGGTGCAAACATTACAGCTCAACCAGGCTTGAATGGAATTAATGGCTGTGGATTGGGTAATGTTGGCTCTATGGATTTATTTGTAGATACCAGTTCATGTCAATTTGATAGTACAGAACAATATTGTAATAATAACTTGACAGTTACAGGTCATGACGGCTATAACATCTACAAATGGGTAGATCAAGATGGTAACGTTTTAGCAGCCAATTCAAAAGAAATTATAGTTTCAGGTCCAGGTGTTTATACTTGTACTCAGACTAAAGTAGGTTGTACCGTAACAACAAGAACTGTTACTGTTTTAGGGTTGGATGTAACCTTTACACCAAGTGATGCTTTATGTAAGGATAGTGCAGATGGTAAAGTTAATATAACCATTGTAGATGATGCTGCAACATTTACTTATGAATTAACCCAAGGTGCAACTGTAGTCGCCACAGAAGGTTCAACAGCATCAAAGAGTTATGATTTTACAGGATTAGATATCGGTACTTATAGTGTTAAAGTAACCAATGCAGACGGTTGTTTTGATATTAATGAATTTACTATAGGCGAGCCTACCTTATTAACATCAACAAGTAGTGTTGTAGACAATATAATGCCCTGTAATGGAGGAGCTTTACTAGGTAGGTTAGATGTTACAGCAGCAGGAGGAACACCACCTTATACTTATAATATTGATGGAGGCTCTTATCAAGCATCAAATACTTTTGAAGTGAGTATAGATGGAGATCATATACTTAATGTAAAAGATGTTAATGGATGTATTACCCCAATAACACAGAATATTAAATTTGATCAAGAGATTGCCTATGACATTGCAAAAAATGATGTGGTATGTATTGGAGGAACTGATGGTAAAATTACTGTAAATGTGAGTCAAAACAGTGCAGGTAACACTATCACTTATAGTATAGATGGTACAAACTTTCAAACTTCACCTGTTTTTGCAGGATTAAGTAAAGGAGATCATACCATTATAATACGAAAAGTGAAAAGTATCAATACTTGTGATATTGTTAATACCATTAACTTGGTAGAATTGACAGATTTACAATTTGAAGCAGAAGTAGTTCCAGTTTGCGAAGAATTAAGCAGCCGAATTACGGCAACAGTAGCAACTGCCTATAAAGATCAAGTAAGTTATACCTTAGATGGTACAACAACGCAAACTTCTGGAATTTTTAATAACGTATCAGAAGGTAATCATATTATCACTGTTGTAAATACAGTTACCGGATGTACAGCAGAACCTATAACCATTGAGGCTAAAATATCATGTTTACAAATTCCAAATTTCTTTACACCAGATGGCGATGGAATTAATGACACTTGGTATCCGAAAGGGATTGTAGATTACCCCAACATAAGCGTTCAAATATTTGATAGATATCAGCGTTTAATTGAAGGTTATCAAGGTAATCAACATTCATGGGATGGTTCATACAAAGGGAAAAGATTACCATCAGGAGACTATTGGTACATTATTAAATTAAATGACCCGAATGATAATAGAGAATTTAAAGGAAACGTTACGTTATATCGATAAATAAACAGTTAAGAATAGTTTATTAAAGCGAGATTTCCATTTTTGGTTTTCTCGTTTTTGTTTTTAAAAACATTAATATTTATAAAAACAGGAATTAACTTAAGCTGATTAGGTAGGAAAAAAAAGAATATAGTTGTTATATATATATACTAAAGCTATCAATCATTCGTTTATTCATTAATCGCTAAATATTTACATTTATGAAATCAACAGAAACTACTCAAAAGAGTAATTTTATTTATATCACATTTTTATTATTAATAGCGTTGTTATTGATTCCATTATTTACAAAGGCACAGACCACAACTCCTTTTGTAAAACGCTATGAAAAACAAGGTATTAATGGAGATTTAACTCTTATTGGCAATTCCAATGTAGGAGAAAGTAGTGATACACCATATAATGGAGATACACAAAACAACTATATTGATATGGTATTTATCGATATTGATAATGATGCTACAACTTTTAACTCAAGTAGTGCAAATTTTACTACAGACATGTGTAATAAAGTTGTGTATGCAGGCTTGTATTGGGGTGCAGCAGGAGCACCAACAACTCCAGCACCAAATCAAGTAAAATTTAAAATCCCAGGAGGGATATATCAAAATCTTACTGCAGATGTGCAATTAGATCTAGCTTATTATAAAGATGTAACAGATCTAGTTACCGCAAATACCAATCCTTCAGGAGATTATTTTGTGGCAAATGTTAGTTCAAATGAAGGTACTCATGCATCAGCAGGATGGACTTTAGTCATTGTCTATGAAGACCCTTCTAAACCACGTAAATACATTTCTACTTTTGATGGTTTTTCAGCTGTAAGATATGATGAGGATAATTTCGGAAATGTTACTCTTGATTATGGCACGGTAGATTTTAATTATTCAGGTTTTACAACTCCACCATCTGGTCCAGTAGAAGGAAGTATTGGAGTCGTAGCTTTCGAAGGTGATTTAGGATGGGAAGGAGATCAAATGTTGTTAAAAGCAGATGGTAAACCTAATTTCACAGCTTTATCAGATGCAGAAAGCTCAGTAGATAACTTTTTTAATAGTAAAATCACAGAGGGTGGAGCACAAATAACTAATAGAAATTTAAATAGTACCAATACCTTAGGTTGGGATCAAAAATTATTAGATTTAACTGCATTAAATGTGGGTAATTCTTTAATAGGTAATAATGAAACTGGACTTACCGTTAGAGTAACAAATGAATTGCCAGGATCAGATCATGATTGGATTTTTACCTTTTTAAATACGTTATCTATTAATATTATAGAGCCTGTATTAGAAGTGTTGACCAGTGTAGAAGATGACAATGGTACACCAATAACGTTAAATTCAACAATACCGTTAGGAGCTACAGCTTGGTACAATCTTAATTTTAAGAATATAGGTACCGACAATGCAATAAATACCGTAGTCCTAAATACATTACCTATCAATGTAACCTTAGATGAGAATTCAATAACTCTACCAGCAGGAGTAACCTACACCTACAACAATGCTACACGAGAATTACAATTTAATATAGATAATTCATTAGTATTAAGAGAGTCAGATCCAGGCAATGCATCTTATGATATCAGATATAAAGTAACAGCTTCAGACAACTGTTTTGATTATACAGATGCCTGTACCAATATGTTAGAGAATTTTCTTGAATCAAGTTATGATGGAGAGACCTCAGGAACAAATATAACAGCTCAGCCAGGTTTAAATGGTATCAATGGTTGTGGATTAGGAAATGTTGGTTCAATGGATTTATTTGTAGATACAAGTTCATGTCAGTTTGATAGTACTGAAATATTTTGTAATAATAATTTGACCATTTCAGGTCATGATGGTTATAACATCTACAAATGGGTAGATCAAAACGGCATCGTTTTAGCAGCAAACTCAAAAGAAATTACAGTTTCAGGACCAGGTGTCTATACCTGTACTCAAACAAAAGTCGGTTGTACAATTACCACTAGAATTATTACTGTATTAGGCCTAGACGTTACACTTGACCCAAAAGATGCGTTGTGCAAAGATAGTGAAGATGGCAAGGTAAATATTACAGTGGTTGACGATGCAGCAACATTTACTTATGAATTGACAAAAGGAATTACAGTCGTAGCGACAGAAAATTCATCAAGTTCAAAAACACATACTTTTTCAGGACTAGATATAGGTGATTACAGTGTAAAAGTAACCAATGCAGATGGCTGTTTTACCATACATACGTTTTCAATTGCAGAACCAACTTTATTGCAAGCAACAAGTAGTGTAGTAGATAATATTATGCCATGTAATGGTAGTGCCTTAATAGGAAGAATTGAAGGGGCTGCAACAGGAGGTACTTTGCCTTATCAATATAGTGTTGATGGAGGAACATATCAAACTTCACCTATTTTTAATGTAGGTGCTGATGGTGATCATACCATCACTGTTAAAGATGCAAATGGATGTACAACGCCAACAACAGTTAATGTCAAGTTTGATCAAGAGATTGCTTATGACATTGCAAAAGATGATGTGGTATGTATTGGAGGAGCTGATGGTAAAATCACTGTAAATGTGAGTCAAAATAATGCTGGGAACACACTCACTTATAGTATAGATGGTACAAACTTTCAAACTTCACCTGTTTTTGCAGGATT
>CAYRZY010000058.1:0-14088 GCA_964428855.1 uncultured Flavobacteriaceae bacterium | reverse complement strand
GTCTTTAAAATTTTGAAAATATTATTGCAAAAGACTTGTAGAAAGTATAAAATCTTTTATATTTGCACACCCAAAACTAAAATTAAATTCCTCCTTAGCTCAGTTGGTTAGAGCATCTGACTGTTAATCAGAGGGTCCTTGGTTCGAGCCCAAGAGGAGGAGCTTAATAGATAAAAGGCTTACAGAAATCTGTAAGCTTTTTATTTTTCCAAAAGTACAACATATGTACAACAATGAATTTTCTAAACTTTTCAGTCACAATATATTACGTTTTTGCCCTATTTTTCTTCTCAATAGAAAAATTCGAAAAAACTTGAGTTAAACCTCAAAATATGGAAGAAATACTAATTGCAAGTGCATATCAGTGTTAATATTATTTCTAAATTAGATTAAGCTTTTATTTTCTTGCCTTACTTTTAATTTATAAAGTTTCATAAAAGGGTAGTTTTATGGGACTATATAATAATGAACATATACTCTTATCGGTCCTGTAATACCCCTAATCAAAACCAATTGGATTATCTATTCTCAGAGTATGGAATTGAAAAAATCCATTCGATTCGAAACCTGATGTAAAAATCTGTAGTCTTATACATTAGACACGGGAATTGTATATGAATAGTTACAGGTCTTAATTATAATTCATTATGGAAGATGATACAGAATTCTTTCATACAATGTAAAGTATATTAAAAAGTATTTGACAATTTTTTCAAAAACACATCTTTTCTCCTTACGGCAACTTCGATATGAGTTTTGTCAGACATCAAAACATAACCACCTTTCCCTTTTATATATTTCTCAACGAAAGATAAATTGATAAGATGAGAATTATGTATCCTGAAAAAATTATATTGTTCTAATAAATTTTCAAAATGTTTCAATGTCTTGGCTACGGTCATTTTTCTATTACCTTTTAAAAAAATATGTGTATAATTGATATCCGACTGACATCTAATGATATTTGTAATTTCAACAATTGTTAATCCTTCTAATGTAGAAATGCCTATTTTTTTTAAATGTTGATTTCTATCTTCAAGGTTATGAATCAATACACCCACTTTTTTTGAGACGTCTTTTAGTGATGTTTTTTTCTTTATTTTTTCTATTGTAAGGTAAAAATCATCTTCATCAATGGGTTTTAATAGATAGTCCAGTGCTGAGAACTTAAATGCATCAACTGCATAACTATCATAGGCGGTAGTAAATACAATTTCAAAATTTATGTTAGAAAGCTGTTTCAATAAATCGAACCCTGTTTTCTCATGTAAATGCACATCTAAGAAGATAATGTCAGGCTGTTCTGATTCAATCATTGTTTTAGCATCATCAACTGTTGTGCAAGTTCCAACTAAATCGATACTATTGTTATACTTGCTAAGAAGTTTACTTATTCTATCAACACAGTGTTGTTCATCATCAATTATAATAGTTTTCAACATAATCTTGTATATGGTAGATTCTTAAAAACGAAGCTCTAAAGGTAATTTTAATTCTACTCTTAGTCCTTGTGCTTTATCAAACATTACAATACTTCCTTTTGTCTTTTTTAGTTGATTGATAATATCAAGTCTGCTTTTAGTAATTTTAACCCCCATTGATTCATTTTCAGGTTTTATATTAATGGTTTTTTTTCTTCCCACACCATCGTCCTCAACAATACAGACTATCATTTCGTTTTCTTTTTTGATTTCTATTTGAATATGTCCTTTAGATTTCTTTCCCGAAAAACCATGCCAAATACTATTCTCAATAAAAGGCTGCAGTATAAGTGGTGGTACTAAGGTATTTTCAATGTCTATCATCTTATCAACTTTGATGTTATAAGAAAGGTTATTCTTTAAACGAAGTGCTTCAATTTGAATATATAATTTCATCAATTGAAGATCATCTTCAAGGCTAATCCATTTTTTTTCAGAATTTTCTAAAATAGAACGTGTAAGTTTAGAGAACTTTAGTAAATATTCATTCGCAGTATCAATGTCATTATTCGACATATAATCACTAATAGAATTTAATGAATTAAATATGAAATGTGGATTCATCTGCGAGCGCAATGCTTTTAATTCTGTTTCCGCAACTTTGGCGTTAAAGTCAGCAAGTTTCTTTTGTTCTATAACATCTCTTTTCTTTTTATATAAAATATATCCAATTAAAGAAGCTAGTGCCAATAATGCACCACCTACTATGGCATTATTTTTAATAACACGTTGCCGTTTTATCTCCGCATCAGCTATAGTCTCTTGCTTTTCTAATTGAAACTGCATGTCTTTACGAGTAAGTTCTACTTTTTTTTCCTCGCTTAAAACACTATCTTTAATTTGAATATAATTTTTGTATGCTGATAAAGCTTTCTGAGTATCACCTTGATGTTCATAGACGGTACTAAGTACTTGCCAAGAATCTGCCTGCCATTCAACTGCATCTACTTCTTGCGCCAATTTAAGTGCCTTTTCACCATTAATACCTGCTATATCATATTTTTCTAATAAGATATTTACTTTACCTATGCTATTCAATGCTGAGGCTTCTAAATACTTATTTTCAATATTGTTGGCCATTTTCGAAGCCTCCAGGTAATAATCTAATGATTTTTCGTATTCTTTAAGTCCTTTATATGCAAGTCCTAAATTATTGATAATAGCCGCAATATAAAATTCGTTTTTCTCTTCCTTTGCCAACGAAAGTGCCTTCAACAGGTAATTGATTCCTAGGTTGTGCTTGCCCATATCATTATAGACAATCCCAATATTGGTTAAGGCCTTTATCTGGTTGGATTTTTGACCTAATTCCTCTGAAGTTGATAAAAAAAAGTGATATTTTTCTAAAGCTTTTTCATTTTCTTTTAAATCAGCATAAATATTACCCAAATTACTGTACAAACCAGCCTCGAGTGCCTTATTGTTAAGATTTTGATATATTTTCAGAGCTTGTTGATAAGCATCTAAGGCCTCTAAGTTATTCGCCATAACATAATAGAGGTTTCCTTTCTGTCGTAAGGCAAGTGCCTTCCCCTTTTGCCAATTAATTCTATTAGCAATATCAATAGCTTCCTCAACATAATCAAAAGCTCCTTCAGGGTTAGTGTAGGTCATATCCCAAGCTATCTCTATTAATAACTTCGTTCGAATAGAATCTTTCTCAGAAAGGGTTTCTAAATTTTTCAATAAAGAATCTAATTTCTGCTCTTGCGAAAAACCTGTTGTGAAACATAGTAGAAATAAGATAGAGAAACCTGTTTTTTTTACTGAGTAATACGGCATATATTATAATATTGAATATCAAATATAACTATTTTTAATTGTTCTATCTCATTTTCAATTAACACATATCAGCATAATTGTTACAGTAAATAATCAAATCATTACATTTAATAAACAATCATTGCCTAACTATATAACTATTTATAATTTAGTCTATTAAACAGGAATCGTTTTTTAATAAATCTCTTAAAAAATTAGTATTATGAAAAATTTATACAAAACACATTTTTTATTTTTCATATTAGTTATTGGATGTAGTAATAGTGACAATAATATAAATAATGACAATGATGCAAAAGGTACTATTCAATTGTCTGGTGTAGATACTTCAGAAGTAGGTACAGCACTCGTTGTTGGAGATATTGCTGAAGGAAGATCAGATTTAACCGGAAATGAAGATTCAATCATTATTGTAGAAAAAGGTACTACAATTTCTAAGACTCCAGCTCCCTTTCCTCCAGGAGATCCACGAAATATCGAAATTTTTGAAGGAAACGACCCAAATAATGGTTTTGTAATTGTTGTTGGAGCCGATAGTATTTCTATGAGTATTGTTGTTAATGGAACTCCTTTTAGGTATGCGTGTGTTTCTGGGTTTAATACTTTTATAGATTGCGATTCTGTAGATTTAAATCTAAATGAAAATAAAATTGTGTTCAATAACTCTACGGTAGAAAATACTGAAACTGGAGCTATTTTAACACTCAATGGCACATTAACTTGGTGATAATTTATATCGTAAACAAGATCTATATATAAATTAGTGAAACTAGATTTAAAAAATAGTTCTCAAAATAAGCTATTATGATCTCCAAAATAATACTGGTTATAAAAAAATACTCCAGTATAAATCAAGATCTAGCTACAGGGGAAAAAATAAAAAAATACATCTTGGATATCAAAATTATTTAAAAATAGTATAAAATACCACATCAATATAGAGGAATTATATATTGAATTGACTAAAGTGAAAGTGAATTTGACAACCTTGAAGTAATTCAAATTTTAATAATTATTATATATTTAACTTATAATCAGACTATTTCAATAGAAGATAGTCTATAACAACTAAATTTTAAATGCGAAAAAGATTCTTTTTTATTAAGATTTTATCTCTAGGTTTTGTATTTGTAATTACATCTTCTTTTATTAAAGTAGATACAGATAAATCAGAAAAGCTGGCTGCTGAGACACAATCAATGGAGTTTAATACCGATGGGTTATACTATGCTGAGTTCTATGATTATATATTTAGAGGGCATTTTGAAAATATTAAAATCAAGCGTGAAGACATGGATTTTCTTATGATTTTTGGACAATATTTAAGAACTTATGGTGCAAAATGCTCTAGTCATCTAGGTGTTAATAAAGTTAAGATTATGGAGCAGGAATGCGCTAAGGAGCAGGTCACCACTAATGGATACGGAATTGAAACCAGTAGGGTTTGTATAAAATGGAGATGGGTTTGGTCTGGCTTATATGCTCAACCCGATTTATACTATGCCAAAATAGAGGTTGAAAATATTCAAAGAGCCGACGGCTTGCGAACTGTCATGGCAATGATAACGGATCCAAATGCTATGGGCAATTCCGTCGATAGAGTACATAAAATTAAAGGATTAAAAAACGATATGGCTCAATTTTTTAATCTGAATCAATGTAATAGTGCCGGTATAAAACGCTTTGAAGAAAACCTTAAGCGATTTGCATTGAATAAACCTTCCATACGTATGCAAGGTATCAGTAAATATGCTGCCATGAAAAAATCTGGAGGTCCCACAGGATTACAAAATTTCACTAAATTAATTGATGACCTTGTTACTAATCAAGCAAAAACATGGTCTTTTAATCAGTATACTCCTGAAAGTATTTCTAACGTAAGGGTACAATCAAAAGACACTAAAGGGAGGCCTACAGTAATAAAAGCCAATTACAACTATAAAGGATTTGGCAACGGCAATGACGGATTGGTAACAATAACTTTTAAAAAAGGATTGCCAGATTGTATTTATTTCGCTGACTTTCCTACTAATTGTAAAACGCCAAACAGCAGTATTGTAGCTTCTTATGCACAAGGAAATTATAAAAAAGAATAATTGGTGAAAGAATTATAAAAATAAACTACTATGACATATAGAAAAAAATATTACAGTTATATAGCAATTATTATTTCAATATTTTTCACAACGATTTCATATAGCCAAGAAGTAAATGATGGCGATTTAATAATCTATCAAGCACCATCTCCTAAATTTCACAATATCGTTTTACAAAGTCATCAAGGTTTACCGAGGTTTGGTTTATTAAATAATTATACTATCTCTGGTAAAAATAATACTGGTTATAAAAAAAAATACTCCAATATACAGCGAGACCCTATTTTAAGAGAAAAAAACAAAAAAATACAGTTAGGCTATCAAAACTATTTTAAAATGGTAACTTTTAAATACCTAGCTGATCTCTATAAGGATATAGATAGAGAACGGTTGACAATAATGCCACCGGATAACATAACTGGAAAGCAAAAGAATTCGTATGATGCTCAACAGTATTTACGTAGTTTACTAACTCTTTGTGTCGAAGAAAAATGCAAAAATGGTCTCAACGGGAAAAATGAATTTGAACACTTACGGAATTATAAAGCATTCGTTAATGAAAATCTTGATGACCTCAGAAAATGGAGCAATACTTTCTTTACAAACAATAACGTTATTGGTTATCATGTATCAAGCTTAGGCTTAGGTTCTTATGACTTTGATAAGAATGGTTATTGGACAAATTTGAACCTTAATGTAAATATTGGAAATTCTAGAGGAATTACCGTCTCAACCTTTTTTGAATCTAAAACTGGTTATGAAAATAGCTTATTAAATAAAGTTGGTCCTTTAACAAGAAGAGGGGCTATACCATCATTTCAAATATTTCTAGCTATGAGTCCTGAAAAAGCGGAAAAATTTCAGCTCAATAATATCAAAAGTCTTTATTTGGTAAAAAAAATAAAACTGACTTATAAAGAAGTCGTTAGTGGATATAGTACAAGGCTTACACTAACTTACCATCATGAAAGTCCAATTCTAGATATTTATGAAGACATGGCACTGACAAAAAAAATAGGAACGCTCTCATTTGACAAGCTTATCATAAAAAAATAATCTAGATGAATTTTAAATTAATAATTTTTAAACACGGCAAACTTGTATGGTTAGTTGTGTTATTGCTTATATCAATCCATATAAATTCTCAGCAAAATATTGATACAATTATCAATTATGATGATATTATAACATTCAAACCACCATCTGAAAAATTTATTCCATTACTATTGCAAACTCATAAGCAACAGTTACGATTCGGACATCAAAATAGTTATTCCATAAAACCTGATGGTTCTTATATAAGTCACCATAACCAACCTGCTCTTGCTAAAAAAATAGATAAGAAAACCACGCTATTACAATACAGTCGTCAAGCTATTTATGAACTTTTAAAACTAAAGTTTATGAGCGATGTTTATGCCGATATGGATAAAGAATTGTTGACAAAATACAGTAGTAGTATGTATTCAAAAGATAAAAACTCATATCATGCGCAACAGCACTTGTTGAAATTAGCTAATTCAATTACAAGCAATAAAGAATTGTACCAGTATTTTTGTAATCCCAAAAAGGAAGATTGCGCCTTTACAGCCGATAAGAATGTATATTATTATAAAAACATTATAAGCGGTAAGAATTGGGGAGGAAAAGGAGCAAATGAGTTTCAAACCTTAAAAAGTTATACTTCTTATGTACAGAATAACTTGGAGCCCTTACAACAATGGAGCAGTTCTATTTTCCCAGATAATATTACTAATGGGTATTATGTAATAAAAACCTACTTAGGTGAGTATGATTTTAAAAATCAAGGCTATTGGATTAGCTCTAATTCATTTGTTCAAGATCGGTTTTTATTTCAATTTTACAACTTAGAACCTGCTAATGCTAACGAACGAAAATTAATAAACCCACGCGGAGTAAGCATTTTATTTAAAATGTCTCCATCTGAAGCCGAAAAATTTTCAGAAAGCAGCGTCAAAACTATTTTTTTGGTATTTGAGATAAAAGTATCTTTAAAAGGATTAGAAAGGGTTTATGAACGCATCAAAACAAGCTATACATTGGAAAGCCCTATTATTGAAATATATTACGATGAAGGCCTTACTAAAAAAATTGATGAACTTTCTATTAATACAATGATTACCAAATGAATACATTAAAATGAGACTAAAAGAACACTATTTTAAAAGCTTTGTATTATTAATACTACTAAGTATTCCGATAATTATAGTAGGACAAAATTCAAATAATAGCACCATTATCTATACCTCGCCTTCAAGTGATTATTTAGATATTACCATACAAAGTTTCAAAGGGTTACCACGGTTTGGAAAAAAGTATTTCGTAAGAGGAGTTACACCACTAACAAACTCAAATGTCTATAGAGCACTAATAGAAATGAAATATTTAAATGCTATTTATGCTGATATGGATAAAAATAAACTTACCAGTTATGATAGGACTAATACAAATTTAAAAGATTCAAATTCTCGGTTTGCACAAAATAATTTATTGCAATTGGCAAAATCAGTAGGCTCTGACGCTCTTTTAGAAAAATATTTTTGTGATAAACCTACAACAGCAATAAAATGCACATTAATTGATGCATACGGAAAGCGAAAACGTATTCAATATTGGGGAGGGTCACGTAATAATCAATTTCAACAAATGCGTAGTTATAAAAGCTTTGTTAAAGACCATTTTGAAGCATTACAAAATTGGAGTAAAACCTTTTTTAAAGACAATCAAGAAATAGTCTACTATATTGGGGAGTCTATGGTTGTTGGAAAATATGATTTTAAACAAAAAGGATATTGGACTAGAACAGGGCTTCCTTTTACACCACATACAGAAAATGAAAGAAAATTTACAAACCAAAAAGTATTGATTCCTTTACCTACTGCAAAAGCTAAGGAGTTAAACATAAGTGATAGAGTTATTTTATTTGCTGTTTATAAAGTGAAAGCCATACCAAAAGTTAATCAAACTCATTTTAAATTTTTATTTGAAAGAGAGAGTAAAACAATTGAATTTTACAGAGATATTGCACTTACAAAAAAAGTAGGAGAAATAAATATAGAAAATACAACATTCAAAAGATAAACATATGAAACGAGCATGTTAGAGTTTTTCACACCTAAAGGAATGATTAGCAGCGAACAACATGTGACCATTAAAAAAACAATAAATATAAACACATGAAACACAACAGCCTTTTGAATTTATTTTTTTCGGGAATATTGCTGTTTGGGAATATTGAAAATTCTAATGCGCAATTCTTAAAAAAATTGAAAGATAAAGCTGCCGCCTCTGTTACAGAAGCTGTAGACAAAGTTTTATCGAAAAAGAATGAAAAAAATAAACCACAAAAACCTAACTCTAAAAAAGAAAGTAAAGAAAATACTCAGGCTCCAACAAATAACAAAAAACCTATAAAGGAACTAGCTCAGGAAATTGATTATAGCGATATTTATATTATTAAATCTCCTTATCCTGAATTTAAAACTATCCACTTACAAACACATAAGGAATTGCTACGATTAGGCGGTCATAATTTCTATTATCACGATAAAGCGAAAAGCAGCTTTATAAAGAATAAATTAATACGCAGTGGTTATGAAAATTATGGCTTTTTATTGACCATGCGTTTTTTAGATTCATATTACAAAGATATAGATCGTATCAACCTAACTGTGATAACTCGTGACAATGTTGATAATAAAAAAGATATGCACTCATCAAGTGCTCAAAAAAACCTAAAAATCACTGTTTACAAATTAGGCTCTGAAATTACCATGAAAACTTTTTTTTGTGATTCTTCAAAGGCTGATTGTACGCCTACAAGTGATTGGGGAGGTTCAAGAGACGAATTTGAAGCTCAAGAAAAATATGCAGCATTTGTAGATAAACATTTAGACGATCTTCTAAAGTGGAGCAAAGACTTTTTTAAAGACGGTACACAAACCGGTTACTATGTAACACAACATAAATGGGGAACGCCTTATGACTTTGATGCCTTAGGTTATTGGACAAATATTTTCCCAAGCAATACTGTAACAACAGGCTTGAACTATCCTTTTACAGGAGATGAAGCTTTTTTTCGTGAGTTTTTACCAATTACAGAATATGGTAATAAGCACCTGAATAGAATGACAGATGCAAATAGTTATTACCCTCAAGTTCTTCTAAAGATGACCCCCGAGACTGCTGAAGCATTGACAAATAAAAAACCTGAAGTTGTGTATTCTGCTACAAAAGTGAAAATTGTATTTAAAAAATTTAATGACAGTCAAGTGTCTAGTCCAAATGTAGAATTTACATACCATTTATTAAACCCCGTGATAGAATTTTTTGAAGATATTGAACTTACTAAAAAAATAGGTGAGATTTCATTGGAAGATATAACTTACAAAGAGGAATGAGTTTTACAATGTACATTTAGGCACATTTTTTTTAATTCCGAAAGTAATAATATAAAAAAGCTAACAAAAGTAAGTTCGATATAACTTATAATGGCAAATATGGCTATTTGGTATTTACTAAGTTTTTTTGCTGTTTTTTTTCTAAAGTTATAAGCAAACAGTTCCGAAAACAAATTGCTAAATTTAACCCACAAATGAATCTATTTTTAACAATTATTTTACCCTTCCCAGTTTCATCCAGAATGAGTGGTAAATTTAACGGACTTTCCATTTAATGAATTTTAAAAGTTTGACTATATTTCTTCTTATGCTTTGTTATTTAATCAATTCGTTTATTTTAGGTGATGCTGCCAAACATTGAAGGTGTACAGGTATTTCAGAGTTGTGAGTGTCATTTTCGTTAGATCGTAAATCTAAGTTTGAGAGCTTCTTAAAAAGCAATGAATTTTCCAATATATTCAAAAGGTTTTTGTTTTTAATATTCCCAATTTTAAATTGATTATACGATAAAGCATGACAAGGGAAGATATCACCATTGGGGTTAATGGTTAAAAAAGAACCAATTCCACAATTAGTGCAATCATTTGTATTATATTTTAACCTAAGTCCATATTTGTTCCACCAATATGTTTCCACTACTTTTTTTAGGTTATCAAGCTTTGGTAAGAATTCTTTGTCCTGAGCTCGCCCAATTGTCTTTAGTGGAGAAATATGGATATTTGCTATATCCTGATTTATTAAATAATCCATAAAATCAATCAATGTATTCAGGTTTTTTGAGTTCACTGTAATGAAAATTCTTGGAATAACATTTAAAGGCAATAATGTTCTATATGCAGCTAATGCTTTTCTAAAAGTTCCTTTTCCTCTTAATTGGTCATTTTCATATTCGAAGCTGTCCACACTAATTCTTACTTCATCATAAATGGTTGCAATCTCTGTAGCGGTTTGGTCGTTTATGAGAAAACCATTCGTATTCAAACAAATATTTGTTTTTGGTAGCGCTTTTTTTAGGGTACGACTTAGATGTGGTAAATATTGATGTAAAAGAGGCTCTCCTCCCGTGAATACGACTCGTTTGGGATTTATAAGTATGATGTCCTGAATAACAGCTTCAAGTTCTTTTTCGCTAAGTTCATCGGCATCGGGAATGCCTGCCGAGAAATAGCAATAGGTGCATCTTAAATTACACTGTCGCGTTAAATGCCAATATATAGTCTCTATTTTATTTGCCATGCTTTTGGTTCTATGTATAGTTTTGGATCATAATTTGGATATCCTCTGGTTTTCAATTCATTCAAAGCTATTTTCTTTTGAACTATCCAGTTTAAAGTACCATTACTACTTTTAAAATTACAATTAAATCCCAATGAAATACTGATGCTTTTTCGCTTAGCTATTAAATGTAGTAAATTTGAAGAAACAGGTGTTTTTAGTTTACATAGTCTTTCGGTTGCTTGTTCCATTAACTTTTTATCATACGTATGGTATTCGTTGTTCCAGGGGCCTCCATTATCAGTAGACCAACCTTCTTCTCTAAATTCAATGTACCTCTTATAAGTTCTTAAATCAATCAAAATATTTAAATAATCGGGAAAATGGTCGTTCAATAATGCAATGGTCGATTGTGAAAGCGTAAAATAAGTATTCAAAAGCCATTTAAAAGCTTTATCAAAAACTTCAGGATTTGAGCTTTTAAACAAATACGGAAGAAATGACTCTTTTGTTGCAAGTGTATCAAATTCTTTTAATATTAAAGTATTTATTTCTTCCGTTTCTTCAATTTTATCCAAAAATGTCAACTGTTCAAGTACTATTTTTGATAATTGTCTGCGCATAGGAATATCCCATTCTGTTATTGCAATTGCTGAAAGCGCATATAAATTGGTCAACTTCTTTATAGCAGAAACCCTTACCTCATATACAATTTCATTTTTAGCAATCTGTGTTAATATGTCCTGATCGTTAATTTTTAAAACAGCCTCAATTCTTACGTTTATAAGAATATGGTTTTGAGCAATCTCTGATAGCTCGTTAATATCGGTAAGGTTTTTTACCTTTTCTATTAGTTCCGATTCTTGGTGTTTACACTTATAATATGCCCCATTTATTGGTGAATGTTCCTTGGCATGCTTCAAATTTTTATTAAGTTGTACACTTGTTTGAATTATTTGTGCTAAAATGAATTCATCAAATATGTTTTGAATTATTTGTTCTTGAGTGGAATAATTTGAACTTAATAACGCTAATTTACCTTTTACCAGTTCATCAGTTACCAATGGTGCTGCAAACTCTCTTACTGAATTAGTTTCTGCTTGTAAGGCTATTTTTGAAAAAGAAGATTGAATATTAATTTTTTGAGTAGCTAATAATGCATTATCTTCATCAAAATCTTCTATAGCTATTTTTGTTAATATATTTTGATTTTCCAACTTTTCAATAGCTACTTCTCTAACACTACCATAGTCATCTTCTAAGGCTATTTTGATTAGTGTATCTTGGTCTGTTATTTTTTTAGCAGCTATTCTTCTAACACTAAAATCTTCACCTCCTAAAGCTATTTTGATTAGTGAGTTTTGGTCTGTTATTTTTTCGGCAGCTATTCTTCTAATACTAAAATGTTCATCTCCTAAAGCTATTTTGATTAGCGAGTTTTGGTCTGTTATTTTTTCGGCAGCTATTCTTCTAATACTAAAATCTTCATCTCCTAAAACTATTTTGATTAACGAGCCTTGGTCTGTTATTTTTTTAACAGCTAAAAGTCTAACTTTAATCAAGTCTTCTATTCTTTTTGCCGCCGTTTCTCTAACTAAACCAAAAAGGTATGTCAACGTAATTTGAGTTAATATATTTCGGTCAACTATTTTTTCAATTGCATGACATCTAACCAAATCATCTTCATCAGATAAAGCTAATTGTGCTAAGACAGATTCATCTGTTAATTCTTTAACTGCCTCAATGCGTATTGATGCATCCGAGTTTTTCCATTTAGGTCTAAATAAATCTAAAAAGCTCATAATTTATGTGTTTTTATTTGCCATGCTTTAGGTTCTAAATATAAACTTGAATCATAAGTGGGATTCCCTCTCTCACTTAATTCATCAATAGCTAATCCTTTTTGGGTATGCCAATCTAAACCGTCACATCTTGTATTCCCACAAGTTATGGACACCGTAACTGATATACCTTTTCGCATCGTAATTAAGTGTAGCAAATTTGAAGAAACAGGCGTTTTTAGTTCACAAAGTTTTTTTGTTGCTTGGGTCATCAAGTCTTCATTAGTATATTGATATTGTTCTCCCTTATAATTATTCTTCGTTTTTATTTCATAGGTTCTTAAATCAATAAGAATATCTGAGTAGTCCGGACAAAAGGTCTTTAAGAATGCAATGGTTGACTGCGATAGCGGATGATAAGTATTCAAAAGCCATTTAAAAGCTTTTTCAAAAACTTCATGGTTTGAGCTTTTTAACAAATACGGTAGATAGTTTTCTTTTGTATAAGGTGATTTATAGTTCGATTTTAAAGCCTTAAGTAGACTAATTGTTACTCCTTTTGCCAGATTTTCTGTTGCTTCATCAATTATATTTTTTGATTGCAATCGTTCCAGCAATAGTTGGAATACATCCTCTTTCATTTGAAGATCCCAATCGGTTTTCGATATATCCAACAGCGTATTAAAATCGATTATCCTTTTTATCGCCGTAAACCTAACCTTATATACAATTTCATTTTTGGATATTTGTATTAATATGCCTTGATCGTTAAGCTTTAAAATGGCCTCAATTCTTACATTTATAAGAATATGGTTTTGAGCAATCTCCGATAGTTTATTACTATTGGTAAGGTTTTTCACCTTTTCAATTATTACCGATTCTTGGTCTTTATACTTAAAATACATCCCATCCGTTGGTGTATTTTCCATGGCATGTTTCAAAATTTCAGACAAAATTGTATAATGTTGTTCACCTAATTGAATTATTTGTGCCAAAATGAACTCATCAAATATATTTTCTATTATTTTTTCTCCAATTAAATGATCTAAATTTGATAAAGATAAAGCTAGTTTGACTTTTACCTGTTTATTAGTTGCCAATGGTGCAGCAAACTCTCTTGCCTCATTTGTCTCTGCTTGCAGTGCTATTTTTGACAAATTTGATTGGTCTGTAATTTTTTCAGCCGCAACAAGCGCAATTTTCCAATCGACTTCTACTATGGCTATTTTTGTCAAAATGGTTGGATCCTCCAATTTTTGAACAGCTTCATTTCTAACACGATTATCTTGATCTTCCAGAGCTATTTGAGCTA
>CAYRZY010000057.1:0-14198 GCA_964428855.1 uncultured Flavobacteriaceae bacterium | reverse complement strand
TAAAAAATTCCCAAAAGCAAAAAAGTATAAGGATTTCAGAAAGGTATTAGATGAAATAAAAGATATTGACGCTATTACAGTGTCTACACCAGATCATACCCATGCTGTTATAGCTATGGCTGCCATGAAGCTAGGAAAACATGTCTATGTACAAAAGCCTTTAACACATAGCATTCATGAAGCTAGAATATTGACCGAAGCTGCAAATCAATACAAGATAGTAACACAAATGGGAAACCAAGGTGCTTCTGGTTCAGGTGTAGCTCAAATGGTGAAATGGTTTGATGAAGGAAAAATAGGAAAAGTTTCTACAGCACATGTTTGGACGAATAGACCTGTTTGGCCACAAGGCATACCAACACCAACAGACAAACCAAAAATATTAGATGGTTTAGATTGGAATAGTTGGGTTGGCCCTGCACAAATGGTAGATTACCACCCCTTATACCATCCATTTAAATGGAGAGGTTGGTGGAATTTTGGTACTGGTGCCATTGGCGATATGGGCTGTCATTTGATAGACCCTCCGTTTAGAGTGTTGGGCTTAGAATACCCAACAGAAGTTGAAAGCAGTGTTGGTGCAGTTTTCACAAAAGATTGGACACCTGAATATTTACCAGATTCTTGTCCGCCATCTTCAAGAACACAATTAAAGTTTTTGGCTACAGCAAAAAACCCTACGGACTTAACCATGACATGGACAGATGGAGGTTTACGTCCCTTTCACCCTGAATTGATACCAGCAGATCATCCTATTGGTGATAGCAATAGTGCAAATGGCGTACTTATGATTGGAGAAAAAGGAATTATGAGCTGTGGAGTTTATGGAAAAGAACCGAAAATTTATTTTAATGATGGCGAAGTTTTAATAGGTAATAACTGGAAAGACGATGGTGTATTACCAGAATATGGTCATCAAGCCAGTTGGGTGGAAGCCTGTAAAGAAGGTTTCGGAAAAACAAAACATAAAGAACTAACTTCTTCTTTTGATTATGCCGGGCCATTGACAGAAACTGTTTTGATGGGAAATTTAGGGATTAGAAGCTATATACTCAGAAAAGAAAATGCTAATAATGGATTTGATTATCCCGGAAGAAAAAAGTTATTATGGGATGGTGCAAATATGAAAATTACAAACTTTGAAGCAGCCAATCAATTTGTAAAAAGAGAATATAGAGAGGGTTGGAGTTTGTAGGAGGTTAGTGTGTATTCTATGGTTGGTATGATTTATTAGAATAATGAAAAGAAAGTGTTTAATATTTATAATTGGAATAGGTGGAATTTTTTCTTGCTCTAATAATCAAACTCAAAAGGATGTAAAAGAAGAATTTCTTGAGTTAAAGACTGCCCAAATAATTTGGATTGAAGTGACTGACTCCTTATCAAATTTTGATGCTTTGTTGTTAACAGAACATTTGTTCTATTTAAGGCATATGTCAGTAGATTATGATAATTATGGAAAGAATTTTTGGGAATCTGTTGACACAATAAAAAATGATAGCTGGATATATAAAAGGCTTAGAAAAGGAGGGTGTCACAATTCTACTGACACATCAAAAATAAGGTTATGCATTGAACAACAAGAACACACAATTAATAAAAGAATTGACAAAGTAGTTAAATTTTCAGGTAAAGGCTCTGGCTATTTTGCAACT
This sequence comes from uncultured Flavobacteriaceae bacterium, assembly GCA_964428855.1. Taxonomy (GTDB): domain Bacteria; phylum Bacteroidota; class Bacteroidia; order Flavobacteriales; family Flavobacteriaceae; genus Aureibaculum. Next base: position 12,543 of record CAYRZY010000057.1, on the reverse strand, counting down.
ATTGAATATGTATATGATGAATTAGGGAATTTAATTGAATACAAACATTTTAATAAAATATTTTATTTGAAATATGATAGTAAAAATGAATTAACCGAAGTCTTAAAAACTAAAATTAGTCATGGAATAAGTAAAAAAACTGGACTAATTAAATTTAAATAATAATCTGCAAATTTTCAATTTTAGCTAGCACTTAATGCTGGGAATTTAGCTGAAAACTGGCAAATTAAATTCTTACTATAGAACATATAACTCCAAATCACCCATTCACATTTTCAGGGTTATAACCCAAATATGGCACCTTAACTTCTTTGAATACAATACCATTTTCTTCCAATTCTTTTAAAATAGGCACATAAACTTCTTTGGTAATTGGCAACTGCACACCTGGAGTTGTAATCTCACCATTTAGAATTTTTAGTGTTGCAATAGCTACAGGTAATCCAACAGTTTTCGCCATAGCAGTATAGGTTTGATCTTCACCAATAATCACCATACTTGATTCTATTTGACGTTTTTCACCTTTGTATTCGTATCCAAATTTATGCTGCATGACAATCATGTCTTTATCATCTTCTTCTAATGTCCAGCTATCCATTAATATTTTTTGTAAAATTTGAGCAGGTGTCGCTTCTTTTAATCCCACTTTTTTATTCGGATTGAAAATATCAAGCTCAACCAACTTCTCCCAAACAACATCATCTTGATCTATTTTAAGATAAGAACGTAATTTTAATTCTACAGAATCATTTGGGTTATAGGCTAAAAAAGAATTGGTAAAATCACGATAAGACATATGTTCTGAGCCTTCTACTACATAGCTATCATCAGTCATACCTAATTGCACAAATAGATTCCATGCTCTTGAAAAACCAATTTTACGTATGGTCCCTCTATATAAGGTTAATATATTTTGCAAGCCATAAATTTCACGGTATTTTAAAGAATCTCTATTGGCATAAGCTTCAAATCTACCACTTCCGTTTACATGTAAAATTTCTGTCCGTCTAAATAGCTTATGATAAGGTATATATTTATAAGTACCCTCTTGAATAAACTTTGCAGCACCACCCTGACCTGCCAATACTACATTTCTAGGGTTCCAAGTGAATTTGTAATTCCATAGATTCGTATCGCTTTCTGGAGCTACCAAACCACCTGTAAAAGATTCAAAAAGTAACAATTCAGCATCCTTATCCTCACGAATTTTATCAATAACTTGCATCGCACTCATATGATCGATACCAGGATCTAAACCTATTTCATTCATAAAAACCAAGCCTTGTTTTTTCACCTCAGCATCTAGAGCTTTCATTTCTGCAGAAATATAAGATGCTGTCACCATACTTTTTTTGTAGTTCACACAATCTTTTGCAACTTCTAAATGAAAACGGGCAGGCAACATAGAAATTACAATATCGGCTCCTTGTATTGCTTCTGCTCTAAGTTTAGCTTCAAAAACATCTAACACTATAGCTTTACCGTTAGGATGTCCATTAATTTTAGACTGAGCCATTTCAAGTGTAAGGTCTGCTACAATAACTTGTAGATTTTCTTCAATTGACTTATCTAATAAATATTTTATCAACGATGCTGATGATCTACCAGCACCAATTATTAAAATTTTTCTCATTTGTTAATTTTATTTAAAATAAATTTGGCTTTGATTACATCTGTAGCATCTATTTGAAGCCTATATTCTTCTGAAAAACCAATTGTATTCATGTTCTCATCTGCAATAAAGCTCTTTACCCCCTCGCTTTCTAGTTTTCCTTTTGCGATTTGAAGCTCATATAAAACCCTTGAATTAAGCACAGTAACCAATTTCATGTTTTAATTATTTAATAGTATAAATTTAAGTCATATTTTTACATTGACAAAATGAATTCAAATGAAGAATAGAAACTTAATAATCACATCAATTCTAGGAGCTTTAGCCATAGTTTTAGGAGCTTTTGGAGCACATGCATTGAAAGAAAAACTGGGTATAGATGCCTTGAAAAGTTTTGAAACAGGAGTTCGATATCAAATGTACCATGTAATTGTACTACTTTTTATTAATACCTATACAGGCTTCTCGTCAAAAACAAAAAACACAATTAGTTGGTTGTTTTTTACAGGAATTTTATTTTTTTCAGGCTCACTTTATGCCATAACTGCTGGAGGGATTGCCCCAGAATCAATTTGGTTTATTACGCCTCTTGGCGGATTACTATTCATTGTTGGCTGGGTTTTAATGCTCATAAATTTCATTAAAAACAAATGATTTTTATTACAATAAATTTTTTACGCAAACGTTTTCGTTACAAATAATTTTACTTAGTTTTGTCGAAAATTTATAGCGAATTCAAATGAAAAACTCAACCCTTTCTACAAACCATACCGTAGAAAATTACGGAATAACAAATGCAACTGTGCATTGGAATCTTTCACCTGAAGAATTGACTGATATTTGTGTTGAAAAGAATCTAGGTAAGGTTGTGAAATCTGGTGCTTTAATGGTAAATACTGGTGAGTTTACCGGACGCTCTCCGCTTGATAGGTTCATAGTTAAAGATCATATTACAAAAGATAAAGTTTGGTGGGGCGACATTAATATTCCGTTTGAAGAGGATAAATTTGACAAACTATACAACAAAGTCATTGCCCACCTTTCAAATAAAGAATTGTATGCAAGAGATTCTTATGCTTGTGCTGCTGAAAATTATAGAATAAATATTAGAATAATTTCTGAATTACCTTGGTCAAGCCTGTTTGCTTATAATATGTTTTTAAGACCTGACGAGAATGAACTTAAAAACTTTACACCAGAATGGACAGTACTTCAAGCTCCTAGCTTTATGGCTGTTCCTTCAGAAGATGGTACTCGACAACATAATTTTGCAATCTTAAATTTCAGTAAAAAAATTGCTCTTATTGGTGGAACGGGTTATACTGGAGAAATAAAAAAAGGTATTTTTTCTGCCCTAAACTTCATATTACCTGTAGAAAAAGAAACCTTACCGATGCATTGTTCTTCAAACGTAGGAGAAAATGGTGAGACTGCTATATTTTTTGGTCTTTCTGGCACAGGTAAAACCACATTATCTGCCGATCCTAATAGGAAACTTATTGGTGATGATGAACATGGGTGGACAAAAGATAATATCATTTTTAATTTTGAAGGTGGTTGTTATGCCAAAGTAATTGACCTGTCTAAAGAAAACGAACCCGACATTTACAATGCTATCAGACCAGGTGCATTACTTGAAAATGTGGTTTGCAAACCAAATACCGACGAAGTTGATTTTACCAACACTTCTATTACTCAAAACACTAGAGTTAGCTACCCAATACATCATATCAATAATATTCAAATACCTTCATTGGCAAGTAACCCAAAGAATATATTCTTTTTAACCGCTGATGCTTTTGGGGTATTACCTCCAATTTCTAGATTATTACCCAATCAAGCTGCCTATCATTTTATTTCTGGCTATACAGCTAAAGTTGCTGGCACAGAAGCTGGAGTTACAGAGCCTGTCCCTTCATTTTCGGCTTGTTTCGGAGCTCCATTTATGCCGCTACATCCTGCAAAATATGCAGAAATGTTAAGCAAAAAAATGAAAGATTCTAATGTTAGTGTTTGGCTAGTAAATACAGGATGGACTGGTGGTCCTTATGGGATAGGCACAAGAATGAAATTAAAATATACCAGAGCAATGATTAATGCTGCTTTAAATGGTGATTTAGGCAAATATTGCTACGAAGATTATCATATTCATTCTGTTTTTGGAGTTGCACAACCAAGAAAATGCCCAGGAGTACCTACTGATGTGTTGAGTCCACGTACCACATGGAACAACGACGAAGCTTATTATAAAATGGCTTTCAAGCTGTCAAATGCTTTTAGAGAAAACTTTAATAAATTTGAAATGTCAGCAAATGAAGAAATACGTCGCGGTGGTCCACAAAGATTTGGATTTTAGTCAACTCTAAAACTACCTAAACGCATCTTATATTTTTTCTGAGCAAATTGAAAATATTGGTATAGCTTATAATTGACTTCTAGTCCATAATCAATATGAGGCTGAAAATCAATTATATTTTCATAGACACCAGTAGTATCATACCTTGACGGGTTTCTAGCTCTATTATTCCATTCACTCACATAGATTCTATTCTTTGTTTCAAGTGTATTTAGCGAATAATAACTTATAGGTTTGGCCATTTCTAAATAGCTAGTAAAGCCTATATCAATAATTATGACCTCATACTCTAAACTGTCATTAGCTATTCTGACAGGCTCTTCTTTTTCTGTTGTACCAACAGTTTTCTTAGGTGTACCACAACTAAATAGTAATATACTTAAAATAGAGAATATATAAATTGAATTTTTCATGACAAATGATTTATATGAATAGATACAAAGAGTATTCCAAAGTTAATAAATAAATTTTATTAAGGATAAATTAGTAGTTCAAAAAATATTATTGTTAATATTGAGATTCTCTGCCTTATTCTGAATGACATTGAGCATTCAATTAAAATTCTAATTTCAACTGTACTTCTACTTTTGCTTCCTTCTTTTTAACATTGGTATTTAAATTTGTCAAAGACAAGCCCAACAATCTTACTGAATTTTGCATCTTTTCTTGATACAATAATTGTTTAGCTACATCAATAAATATATCTTTATCACTAATAAAATAAGGCAATGTTTTACTTCTGGTTTGTAATGTAAAATCACTATACTTTATTTTTAAGGTAATGGTCTTGCCTGATACTTTAGATTTCTTTAGTCGTTTTTCTAGTTCAGAGGCTATTTGCTCTAACTTTTCTAGCATATAAATTTCAGAAGTAAGGTTGGTCTGAAAAGTATGTTCTGTAGCAACAGATTTTCTAATTCTATCCGTTTTAACTTCACTATTGTGGATACCTCTTACAATTTGATAATAATGCTTACCAGATTTTTTAAAATGTTCTGTTAGAAATTCCAACGGTTTTTCTTTTAAATCTTTCCCGGTAAATATCCCTAAATTATACATTTTTGCAGCAGTTACCTTACCTACTCCATAAAATTTTTTGACATCTAACTCTTCTAAAAAGGGAATCACTTCTTCTGGTGGCACCGTTTTTTGTCCGTTAGGCTTGTTGATATCAGAAGCTATTTTAGCTACAAACTTATTGACAGAAATACCCGCTGAAGCATGTAAACCCAACTCATCAAAAATACGTTGTCTAATTTCTTTAGCGAGGATAGTTGCTGAAGGATAATTCTTTTTATTCTGAGTAACATCTAAATAGGCTTCGTCTAAAGAAAGTGGCTCTACCAAATCTGTATATTCAAAAAATATCTTACGTATGGCTTTTGAAATTTCATTATAACGCTCAAAACGAGGTCGTACAAAAATTAAGTGCGGGCAATTTCTTCTTGCCAATACACCGCTCATGGCAGATCGAACCCCAAACTTACGTGCTTCATAACTTGCAGCAGAAACAACTCCTCGCTCACCACCTCCTCCAACAGCCAAAGGTTTCCCTCTTAATTCAGGATTATCTAGCTGTTCAACAGAAGCATAAAAAGCATCCATATCTACATGGATTATTTTACGAAGAGGCTCTTGTGTATTCACATTATAAAGTTACAAAAATAGACTTACAACACCTTAAAAAAAAATAACATCCAAAATACTTAATAACCTAAGTTAAACACAATCTTTGCTCACAATTTTAGATAATTAACTCATCCTTTTGACCTAGTTTTATTTTTTTAATGTAATTCACATACAGTGAAAATAAAAAAGAGCTTTTCAATAGCAAATTCTAGTACAAAAATATATTCTCATAAAAATTATCAAATAAAATTAATGCAAATTAATAAAAAATAATGATTGTATTTCTAGAGTATTAAGAATATATTTTTATAATTTGCAACATTAAATTATTCTTTTCGTCTAAGAGTTAACATAACATTTCTCTTCCAACATTGAGGAAGAAATTGGGAAGGGAAATATATTTTTTATGCAAAAAAAAAGCATATACCTCTTTTTATAATAAAAAAGGTATATGCTTTTTTAATTTCAACACTTAAACACACTTATTATCAAATAAAAATGAAAACTAATTATCAAGATATAATTATCATAATCGACACTCTTGCCATAATTCAAGGTGTTTTATTTGGGTTGTTTTTTATTTACAAATCAAAAAAGAATCCACCTCATCTATTTTTTGGTTTATTTATTTTAACATATTCATTAGAACTCATACCTGGTCTGATTGAAAATCTCAATTTTTTAAAAATTTACCCTAGGCTGGAGTACCTCCCATTAAATTTCTACTATTTTACACTCCCTCTTTTTTACATCTACGTCAATAAAGTTTCTATTTTTAGTATTAAAATTAATTATAAAGTTCTAATATTAGGAATACTCGAAATTTTGATTGGCCTATTATTAATACTTATTTATACTCATAAAGACTTATTTAATATCATTGAATATGTTTGGCTACTTTTTATGATGTTTTTTATTCCTTACAATATTTACATGTCCATCTTGATTATACGGTTAGTTAATAAACATACAAAGCAAGTGATGTGTCAATACTCCAATAATGACAAGTTAAAACTTCGATGGTGTAAACATATTGCTCTAGTACTTTTGACATTTTTAATAGTTCAACTAATATTAATTGTCCCAATAGTAATGCAAAAACATATCCATATTATTGATCTTGCCGTAACCATTGTAAATATGATTGTAATTTATTGGATGTCAATTAAAGGTCTAGAACAAACAACAATACTCTCTTTGATTGATAATGAAGACATACAGAATAATTATGAACTACAAGAAAAGAAAAATAATACTACTATTACTGAAGAAGTTGAAACTGATTTTGAATTGATTGTAGCAATAATAAGCCAAAAGGAGCTATATAAAAAAGTTGATCTTACTATTTTAGACATTTCAAATGAACTTTCTATTCATTCAAAACGAATCTCTCGTGCTATAAACCTAATGGCAAATCAAAATTTCAGCACCTACATCAATTCATTTCGTGTTGAAAAAGCAAAAAAAATGCTTACCGATTCCAATTATGATTACTTATCTATAGAAGGAATAGGAAAAGAATCAGGATTTAATGCTAAAAGTGCTTTCTATAAAGCTTTTAAGGAAGTTTTAAATATAACTCCTGGGCAGTATAGATAAAAGAGTTCTTATCTTTTCAAGTTCTGATTCCTGAATCAGAACTTGAAAAGGTTTAAAATAGGCTATATTTAATCCTATTTGTTGTAAAATTGCATCTGTATAACCTAAAAATTTATTTGTTATGAGAAAAAAAATATTCTTATTATTTACAATATTGTCAATAAGTTTGACAGCACAAGAACTTAAAGTTGTAGAATCATCTACAGTAAATATTAATGATCTACCTGAGTATATTGTTATAACTTCTGAAAACACAAAGTTAATAGGAGGAATTAATATAACCATTGATTATAAAAAATCTCAATATGAAGATGTTTTAGATGAATTAGAAACATTATTACAAAACAGAAAAAAGTTGAGAATTAGAAATCAGACAGACCTTTTAAATGCCATGTCAAAATTGGGTTTTAAATATGTTGATGCTTACAATGCAACAGCAGGCACTTTAGGATTAGGTGGCGGTGATGATGTTCAACTATCCGGAAGCGAATCTAAATTCAGAACAAATATGGTTTTTAGAAAAAAAGAGAAATATAGAAAGGATTGATCTTATATGAATGATTGATCTTATATGAAAACGAATTGGAATGCAAATAGAATCTTAAGTATATCAGCACTTGTAACAAGTGTCATTACAGTTATGGCTTTATTATATCAATCTAATTTAGTACGAGAACAAAATAGAATGATACAAAAAGAACAATACGTATCAGTAATGCCTTACTTAGTTATGAGATTAGAAAAATGTGATGATAATAGTTTTGGATTGGCCTTGAGTAATAAAGGGCTTGGTCCTGCTTTTATTGATAAAGTGAATATTATTTATAATGATACTATATATAAAATGCCTTTATTACACTTTTATTTAGATATTTTAAAAATAAAAAATAAAAATAATGTTGAAATGAGATATACGGACATTAGACCTAAAAGTATGTTGTCTGCAGATGATAAAATGGAAATTTTTACCTTTTCTACTTCACAAGAAGAAGCAATTCAATTATTAGAGCCTTTTGCTACCATGGATGCTACCATTGAAATAGTTTACTCTTCTATTTATGAACAGACATGGAAAATGAAAAACATGAGGGTACTGCATATTCCTGTCAAGCTATAATTTTGAGTAAATCCATATAAGTAGTAAAAATTAACCCTATAAAAACTGTTTGCTTTGAAAATTAAATTTAATAAAAAAAATATACTCGTACTCGTATTGTCATTAACTATTCTAACCTCTTGTGAGTCTTTGATGTTAAGTATGTCAGGTGAAAATTCTGCAGAATTCAATGTCATTGGAGACAAAGCTTATGTTAATGGAATTTTAGGTAAAAAAGCACATAAATCTTTTATGAAAATTTTAAAAGAGCATCCAAATATAAAAACTTTAGTTCTACAACAAGTGCCAGGTTCTATTAGTGACGAATGGAATGTGAAGACTTGTAAAGAAGTTAGAAAACGAAATATTAATACGTACTTAGAATCTACCTCTATAATTCAATCAGGAGGTGTAGATTTATTTATTGCTGGCGTAAAAAGATATTCTGAAAATGGCTCAAAAATTGGAGTTCATGCTTGGAGTGATTTACGAAGAGGTGGCAATACCTACCCTCCAGAACATGAAGAACATGATGTTTTTGTTGATTATTTTAAAGCTATAAAAAGAGATACTTCTTTTTATTGGTTTACATTAAAAGCAGCACCTGCAGATGGAATGCACTTTATGACTAAACAAGAAATTGAAAAGTACAATCTTATAACTGATTGGATAAATTAAAACAGAATTCACATACTTAAAGATTTATAAAATACAAATAATAAAATTTAAAAAAAGAATCATGAAAAAAAATATATTAAAATTTAGCCTTATAGCAATTGTAATTTTTAGCAGTGTGCTACAGTCATGTAAAAAAGATGATGATGTAATAGTAGAACCAAGTCAATTTGCAGATATTGAAGATATAGTATCTTCATTTCAAGGTAATAGAGAAAGCGATATTGTTATTGTAAACACCCAAGGTGGCCCAGTAACTACAGCAGAAGATGAATTTATCACTGAAATAATGAAAGTTTCAAAAACCGAAAATTTACTTTGGGTTAATGTGCACCAAGCTCAAACTTTGAGTCCAGAAAAATTTAAAACTGAGGACATTACTTTTGAACAAGCAAAAGACTATGATGCAGAAAGTATCGCTAATTTAAAAAAAGTTGTTACTTTTTTTAAAGAAGAGTTACATAAAAAAGTTTATGTGCTTGGCATTTCATTCGGAGCATTTATGACTCAAGAACTCATTTCTAAACATGGTAGTGATATTGCTGATAAGTATTGTATTATGGTAGGAAGATTGAATATAGATGAAAAATTATGGAATGGGTTTAGTAACGGACAAGGTGGAGGTTACTCTTATGATGCCAATGGTAATTTTACTATTACACTAGAGGATCAAGATGATCTAAAAGAGAGAAACATGAGTAAACTAGCAGCTGGTTTAGGGCACAAACGCTACATGTCAGAATGGAGTACTATTTCAGATTTAGCCAAAGTAACCTATTTATTTGGCGATAGAGATGAGCAAGTTGGTGGATTAACAACTGATGAGGTAAATTTTTTAAGCAATAAAGGAGCAAAAGTACTATTTGTAGAAGGAGGTAATCACAGTGATACAATAGATGCTGGTATTATCGAATTGAAGTCAATATTTGGACTGTAATTATTTTAAAAAATCTATTCTCACAGTATTTCTAATAATAGAAAAACTCAAACCGAAATAAAATAGCAGCATAGGCTTATACAAGAACTATAAATGAAACATCAATGCCAATTTTATAGCACTATTCTTACCTTTATTGAGGCTAATTACAGCTATCATATTTAACATACTGAGTGTAAGAGAGCCTAAAAATGACTTAATAAACTCGAAAATGAAATACTAATAACATGTTTGATTTTTTTGCTTAGCATTTAAATATTATGTCGAGGTTTATATTGAAAATTACATTCACAACAAACACATCATAAAAAAAGGTTGCCAATTGGCAACCTTTATCAATTGTTTAATTTCTAAAAATATTAGGTTTATCTAAACCACTCCTTGAGCTAACATTGCATCTGCAACTTTGACAAAACCTGCAATATTTGCACCTTTCACATAATCTACAGAACCATTATCATCGGTGCCATATTTCAAACAAGCCGCATGAATATCAGCCATGATTTGTTTTAATTTTTCATCTACTTCTTCTCTTGTCCAGTTGTAACGCAAAGAGTTTTGACTCATTTCTAAACCAGAAACTGCCACACCACCAGCATTTGAAGCTTTACCAGGAGCAAACAAAATATTATTGCTTTGAAAATGATGCATCGCTTCTGGAGTACAAGGCATATTTGCACCTTCACTCACACAAATACAACCATTAGCAACTAAAGTTTTAGCGGCATCTCCATCCAATTCATTTTGTGTTGCACAAGGCAATGCGATATCACATTTTTCAGACCAAGGTTTTTCACCAGCTACAAATTTTGCATTTGGGTACTTTGTAACATATTCTTTAATTCTACCACGTTTAACATTCTTCAAGTCCATCATAAATGCCAACTTACCAGTATCAATCCCTTCAGTATCATAAACATAACCCGAAGAATCTGACATTGTAATCACTTTACCACCTAATTCTATCACTTTTTCAGCAGCAAATTGAGCAACATTACCTGCACCAGAAATACTTACTGTTTTTCCTTTAAAAGAATCATTTTTTGTAGCTAACATATTTTGTGCAAAGTACACATTACCATAACCTGTAGCTTCTGGTCTAATTAGAGAACCTCCCCAAGTAGCACCTTTACCCGTTAAGACACCAGTAAACTCGTTACGTAATTTTTTATACTGACCAAATAGGAATCCAATTTCACGACCTCCTACTCCAATATCACCAGCTGGCACATCTGTATTGGCACCAATATGGCGACTTAATTCACTCATAAAGGCATGACAAAAACGCATAATTTCATTGTCTGATTTTCCTTTCGGATCAAAATCAGAACCGCCTTTACCACCACCCATCGGCAATGTAGTTAGGGCATTTTTAAATACTTGCTCAAAAGCTAAAAATTTTAAAATACTCATATTCACTGTAGGATGAAACCTCAAACCGCCTTTATACGGCCCAATAGCAGAATTCATTTGAATACGATAGCCTCTATTTACTTGAATCTCACCTGCATCATCAACCCATGCCACTCTGAAAGTAATAACTCGCTCTGGCTCAACCATTCTTAATAAAATATTTTTACCATAATAGATGTCTTTGGAAACGATGTAAGGAATTACAGTTTCAGCAACTTCTAACACTGCTTGTAAAAACTCAGGCTCTTGATGATTGCGTTCTTTCACCAAGTCCATAAATGCGTTTATTTTTGTTTTCATAATTTCACTGGGTTATTTTTATTTATATAATAATTTAACGGTGTAAAAATAATCAAAATTGTAATATTTCAAATTTTTAATCTAATTATTTTTCAACATATTACCAATAACGAAAACGTTTGAATTCTATTATGTAGATTCCTTTTTTTTCTATAAAAACATATCCTATTTAATTAAAGAAAAAGATTAAATTTGCAAACTATAACGAAAAGCAATGTTAGACAAAGTACATAAGTTAATTAGTGAAGTAAAAGATTTTAAAGCCACTTCTAAAGATGAAGTAGAAGGTTTTAGAATAAAATACTTAGGTAGTAAAGGATTATTGAAAGGATTATTTGCTGAATTTAAGAATGTTGATGCTGAACTACGTAAAGATTTTGGGCAAGCACTCAACAATTTAAAAAAATCTGCCGAAGACAAAGTTTCTGAATTAACCAATGCTATGTCAAGTAGTACTGAGACTAAAAATAGTTATGGAGATTTAACCAGACCTGCTGAACCTATTGAATTAGGTGCTCGTCATCCGATTTCAATCGTAAAAAATCAAATTATTGATGTCTTTTCTCGGATAGGGTTTAATATCTCTGAAGGCCCAGAAATTGAAGATGACTGGCATAACTTTACAGCATTAAATCTACCAGAATATCATCCTGCAAGAGATATGCAAGATACTTTCTTTGTAGAAAAATCTAACCAAATAGAAAAAGACATGTTGCTACGTACACATACCTCTTCGGTACAGATACGTTATATGGAAAACAACAAACCACCCATCAGAACCATTTCTCCTGGGCGAGTATTTAGAAATGAAGATATTTCTGCACGTTCGCATTGTATTTTCCATCAAGTGGAAGGCTTATATATTGATACGAATGTTTCTTTTGCAGATTTAAAACAAACCTTACTATATTTTACCGAAGAGATGT
>CAYRZY010000056.1:6485-14280 GCA_964428855.1 uncultured Flavobacteriaceae bacterium | reverse complement strand
TGTAAATGGTACATTTGGTAGAGGTAGTGTTGGTACAGATTTAAATGCAATTCCTGCAGCTTCTATTGCACGTATTGAAGTTTTACGTGATGGTGCTGCTGCACAGTATGGTTCTGATGCCATTGCTGGTGTAATAAATATTGTATTGAAAAAAAGCACTAACGAACTAACATTAAATGTTACAACTGGTGCGAATTTTTCAGAAAATGCAAATAATCAAACTGGTGGTAGTGATGGGCAAACAACAAATATTAGTGCAAACTACGGTTTAGATTTAGGTGAAAATGGAGGTTACATAAATTTTACAGGAGACTTTGATGTTAGAGAGCACTACAGTAGAATGAAAGAGTTTGAAGGTGGAATCTTTAGTCAATACAATACTATTGAAAGACTAGCTGATAATGATGGTTATGATTTAACTAAATTATTAGATGATGATGTTTCAGATGTAATTCAATATGGTAACACCGCAGGGTTTGGTTTAGACCCAAATGCAACTAAAGCTGAATTACAAGCAACTTTATTAGATGACAATACTTCTTCTGAATTGGCTGCTCGTGGTCAAACTAGAAGTGATTACAATATGAGAGTTGGGCAATCTGCATTGCGTGGTGGTCGTTTCTTTGCAAACTTGTCTTTACCTTTAGACGATAACGGAACGGAACTATATTCTTTTGCTGGAATCAGCTCAAGAGTAGGTAATTCTGCAGGTTTTTATAGATTACCAAGTCAAAATAGAACTTTTACTCCAGCTTATATCAACGGTTTTTTACCAGAAATTAACTCTGCAATTACTGACAAATCTTTTGCTGTAGGTATCAAAGGTAAGATTTCTGATTGGAATGTAGACTTTAGCAATACATATGGTAAAAATGAATTTTTATATACAATTGGTAATACTTTTAATGCTTCACTTCAAAGTGCTTCACCTACAACATTTGATGCAGGTGGGTTCTCTTTTGCTCAAAATACTACCAATTTAGATATTAGTAAATTCTATGAAGATACTATGTCTGGGTTGAATGTTGCTTTCGGAGCTGAGTACCGTGTAGAAACCTATGAAATTGAAGCTGGTGAAGAAGCTTCTCATGCTCAATATACAGCAGACGGACAGGTTATTACTTTAGACAGCCAAAGTCCTTCAGTAGACTTCTTTGGTAGATCAAGACCAGGTGGATCACAAGTTTTTCCAGGTTTCGGTCCTAAAAATGAATTGTCAAGAGGCAGAAGTAGCGTTGCTGGCTATTTAGATATAGAAGCTGATATTACTGAAAATTTTTTACTAAGTGCTGCAACCAGATATGAAGACTATTCTGATTTTGGTTCTACACTTAATTTTAAATTGGCAACTAGAATAAAAGTAGGTGAAAACATAAATGTTAGAGCAGCAGCTAATACTGGCTTTAGAGCACCTTCTTTACATCAATTGAATTTCAACTCAACATCTACAATTTTTGATCAAGATGGTATTCCTATTGAAGTTGGCACTTTTTCCAATGATAGTAGAGCTGCACAATTATTAGGTATCCCACAATTAAAAGAAGAAACTTCTAAAAGTCTTAGTTTAGGGTTTACCTCAAAATTCCCAGATGCTCATTTAACATTGACTGTTGATGGGTATTGGATAGGTATTGACGACAGAGTAGTTTATACAGGTAGGTTTACTGGTCCAGGTACTGGCACTGAATTAGATAATTTATTATCTCAAGCTAATGCTGGTGCAGCTGCTTTCTTTGCAAATGCAATAGATACAGAATCAAAAGGTTTAGATGTTGTTCTTACTCATAAAGCAATGTTTGGAGAAAGCACACAATTAAAGACTGATTTAGCAGCAACTTTTTCTAAAACAAAAAGAGTAGGAGACATTAATGCATCTAAAATTTTAAGTGATGCAGGAAAAGTTGATACTTATTTTGATGAAGCAAGTAGAGTATATCTAGAATCTGCTGTACCTAGTACTAAAATAAATTTATCTCATAGCTTAACTACGAATAAATTCAACATCTTTTTAAGAAATGTATATTTTGGCGAGGTTACTGAAGCAACTAACAATGTAACTAGACAGCAAGTTTTTGGTACTAAAGTTGTTACTGATTTATCTTTTGGTTATAAAGCAACTGAAAGCTTAACTTTAACTGTAGGTGCTAATAACCTATTAGACGTATATCCAGACAGAGCCGCTGATAAATTCTCTGATGGTGGTTCTAATAGAAGTAGTGGTAGATTTGACTGGTCAAGAAGAGCTCAACAATTTGGTGTTGGTGGTAGATTCTTATTTGCTAGACTTAGTTTTACACTTAAATAATCAAGAAAAATAATTTTATTAAAAAGGCTACCTTAAAAAGGTAGCCTTTTTTTTATTAAAAAAAACTTACTATTCATATTTCATATTTACCACCTAAACACCCTTATAAATGTTAATATTTAATTTTTATAGCATATTTTTTTGTGTTTTATTAAAAAATCGCAATATTTGTTAACTATAAACTAAATAACTTAAACTTATGAAACAAAAACTACAATTTAAAAAATTCTTATTTTTCTGTCTGTTCTTATTACCACTAGGTATTTTAGCACAAACAATTACAGGAAAAATAACGGATAATAATGGAGAGGCGATTCCTTTTGTAAATGTCATAGAAAAGGAAACATCTAACGGAACTACTACAGATAGTAATGGTGATTTTAGCCTTACACCAAATCAATTACCCACAACTATTGTAATTTCTATGATTGGATTTACAACCATAGAAAAAAAAGTAACTGATACCAATACGATTATTACTGTATCTCTATCTGAAGGTGGAGTCGGTTTGGATGAAGTTATGATAACAGGTAACAGAGCAAAACCAAGAACAATTTTAGATTCTCCTGTGCCAATTGATAATGTGAGTGCTAAAGAATTAACATCAAGCGGACAAATTAGTATCGATCAAATGTTAACCTACAAAATACCTTCATACAATTCTTCGAATCAAACTATTTCTGATGCAACTGCTCACTTTGATCCAGCTGAATTAAGAGGTTTAGGGCCAAGTAGAACATTAGTATTGGTTAATGGTAAAAGAAAAAACTTAAGTGCATTGGTTTATATCAATGATACTCCTGGCAAAGGCGAAGTAGGTACAGACATGAAAAGTATTCCTACCGCAGCAATAGACCATGTTGAAGTCTTAAGAGATGGTGCTTCTGCTCAATATGGATCTGACGCTATTGCTGGGGTCGTTAATATCATTCTTAAAAAGAATGTTGAATACTCAACTATAAATGTTAATTCTGGTATTACTACTGAGGGTGACGGTTTTACTATTGGTGCTGATTTTAATTCTTCAATTAATCTTACCGAAGAAGGTGGCTATTTGAACTACACTTTAGGTTTATCAAAACAAGAACATACCAATAGAGCTGGAACCCCTAAAGGTGACGGTTTATTTGGAGTAATTTTTGGTGATGATGATATTCTAAATGGTAACACACCTTGGTTAAAAGAAAATCCAGATTTAGGAATGACAGTAGGCCAACCAGATATGACTAAAGCAGATGTTATGATTAACGCTGGTATTCCTTTTAAAAATGGCAAAGGTGAAATTTATGCTTTTGCAGGAGTTACTTTTCGTAACGGTACAAGTTTTGCATTATACAGAACCCCTTATTGGGTACCAGACCCTCATAATTTATTACATGAAGCAGGAACCGAATACCAAGGCTTTCAACCAACATTTGAAACAAAAATATTTGACAATATAGATGGTTTAGGTGTTAAATATGAAATTGGCGGGTTTAATGTTGACTTAAGCGGTACATTTGGTATGAATAGTGTTGATTATACAATTGGCAATACCTTAAACCCAGATTTAGGTGCTGCTAGTCCTACTAATTTTGATGCTGGAGCTTATGAATTTAGAAATTTACTAGCAAATTTAGATATATCAAAAAGTTTTGGTGATATCTCAATTGCCTTTGGAGCAGAAGTAAGAAATGAAAACTTCACTGTTGAAGCTGGTGAATCTGCTTCTTATGAAGGCGGTGGTGCACAATCATTTCCTGGTTTACAACCAAGCAATGCTCTAAGTGAAGGAAGAAGTAATATTGGCGTCTATTCAGCTCTTGATTGGGATGTTTCTGAAGACTTCTTAATTGGAGGTGCTGTCAGATATGAAAATTTTAGTGATTTTGGAGACAATACATCTTGGAAAGTTAATGCCAGATACAAACTAGGTGACAAAGGTGCTATTAGAGGGTCATATAGTACAGGCTTTAGAGCTCCTGCATTACATCAAATCTATTTAAGTAATATACAAACCTTAGTTTCTGGTGGTACAATTTCTAATCAAGGTACTTTCAATAATGTTGACCCAGTCATCAGAGATGGTATTGGTGTACCTCAGTTAAAAGCTGAAACAGCAACAAACATTTCTGCAGGTATTACTTATAAAATCACCAAAGACTTTTCTTTATCATTAGATTATTACAATGTTAAAGTAGATGACAGGGTATTATTTACTGGTGAAATTGGTTTTGATGGAGATGACACAACCATAAACCCTGTTGAAACAATTTTGAATAGTTTTAATGTAACCAGCTTAAAATTCTTTACCAATGCTGTTAACACCGAAACCCAAGGTATAGATTTTGTTGCAAATTATGACAATATTGAATTGGGTAGCGGAAAACTTAATATAAGTTTAGCAGCTAACTGGAATGACACTGAAATTGTAGGTGAAATTGCAACACCAAAATTATTAGCTGACAACGGTTATCAAATTTTTAATCGTAAAGAAGAATCTAGAATTACCTCAGCAAGACCTAGTTTAAAAGGAACTTTAGGTTTAAACTACACCATTGGTAAATTTAATACTAGTTTTAACAATACGTATTTTGGTGAGGTTACATGGCAACATGCTGCTGACCCAACAAAAGATCAAACTTTTGCTGGAAAAGTCATCACTGACCTTATTCTTAGCTATGCATTTTCTAATAAAGTTAGTGCAAGTATTACTGCTAACAATTTATTAAATGTTTATCCTGATGTAATAGACACTAAAGGTGATTTTGTAACTGACTTAGGGGGTCGTTTTAAATATCCTTGGGAAGTAAATCAGTTTGGGTTCTTAGGTACTGTTGTAAAAGCAGGTGTTACTTTCAAATTTTGATTTTAAATAACCAAAAAAACCTCGCTTTCAGCGAGGTTTTTTTATCTTAAACTTTTCTTATTTCAAGAAATTCATCATCATTAACAAACCCTTTATACCAATTTAAATTGGTATTACTTTTGACTTCTATAATAAGGTTTTTAAAAATTATACTTTAACTCTAATAAAAACACATTAAAAATGTTATATTTAGAGGTCGTTAAACAAAAGGAGTTTTGCATTTAAAAATAACCATTTTAATTATTTTTCTATTTAGTAGTACTTGCTATGCTCAACGAATAGATCAGTTAGGCAAAGCAAAACCTATCACTATTTCTGGTGGTTTGTCTGCTAATACAATATTTTATGATGGTAATGCAAACAGAGATCCTTTTACCTATTTTTTAAACGGTAATGTGAATGTAAACATTTACGGTCTTTATAATATTCCCGTTTCTTTTGCTTATACAAATCAGAAATTCTCTTTTAATGAACCTTCTTTTAAAATAAATAGATTAAGTATTCACCCTTCTTACAAATGGGTTGCTACACATATTGGAGATGTAGCAATGAGTTTTTCTCCATATACTTTAAACGGACATCAATTTACTGGTTTTGGAGTTGACCTAACACCAAATGGCCCTTTTAAAATTAGTGCCATGTATGGACGACTAATTAGAAATAGAGAATATAATATTGACGAACCTCAAGTTGATCCTACCTATAAAAGGATGGGTTATGGAACAAAAATAGCCTTTGAAAAAAGTAACTATGGCTTAGGTCTAACCATTTTTAAAGCTAAAGATGTATTGAATTCACTAGATCTGTCTTTTCCTGCTGATTTGGGTATTTCTCCAAAAGAAAATTTAGTGGTCAGTGTTGAAGGAAGAATAAAACTTTTTGAAAAAGCCAATATTCGTTTAGAATATGCCAATAGTGCTTTGACAAACGATTTAAATACAGAAAAATCAGAAAGTAATAAGCTATTGTCTTCAATATTTGATAACAAAATTTCTACAACGTATCACAATGCTTTTAAAGCTGACTTCACTTATATTGTTGGCAAAGGCTCTTTAGGTGTGGGCTACGAACGTGTAGACCCTCAATACCAAACACTCGGAGCTTATTATTTTAATAATGATTTAGAAAATATTACTGTCAAATTAAGCCAAACCTTATTTAATAATAAACTAAATGTAAATATAAACACAGGCTTACAACGAGACGATTTAGACAAAAAAAAACAAAGTCAATTAAGCAGATTGGTTACTGCCATCAGCTTGAATTTAAAAGCCAATGATAAACTAACCTTAAATGGTTCTTACTCTAACTTTAGAGCACATACTCAAATAAAAGATCAGTTTGATTATATAAATGAGGTTAGACCTTATGACAATCTTGACACCTTAAATTTTACACAAATTTCTCAAAATGCAAATTTCAATGTAAATTATAGCTTGTCTCAAAAAAAAGAAAAAAGGCAAAGTATAAATGTGAATCTATCTTATCAAAACACTGCTGAAAAACAAGATGGTTTTTTAGTTGATGTCAATGCTAATGATTCTCAATTTTTCAACGGTAATATGGCATATAACTTAACATTAACCGAAAGAAATTTATCTATTACAGGAGCCTTCAACTCTACTTACAATACTATTTCAGTAAATAAAACTATTACTTTAGGGCCTACTTTAGCAATTGCCAAACTGTTTTTTGATAAAAAAATGCGGACTTCTTTTTCTAGTTCCTATAATTTCACTTCAACTGATGGTAATAGACAAGGTGATGTTTTAAATTTTCGATTAGGTGGGTCGTATCGATACAAAGAAAATCACAATTTAAATTTAAATATTATCCAACTTTTTAGAAACTCAACAACACAAACCAATGTCAATGATTTTACGGCAACGTTAGGTTATAGTTATACTTTTAACAATAGAAAGAAAAAAAGAAAACCTGGCAAAATAATTAAAGAAGAGAAAAAAGTTAAAAAACTAAACACAAAAAACCTACAGAAGCTAATTAGAATAAACCATAAAGGGTATCGTTTTGACGGAACACCACAATTAATAAGCCAGCAGTTAGACACGTTATTTTACAAAACAGAACTCACTTATATAGATCAACTCAAACAAAAAAACCTCAACGAAAGTCTAAAAAGAGTTAAAGCATCTGAAAAAGAAGATACCAAAACCTATAAAAAAAGTGTCTATGCGTATTTGGACGAGTTTGATAAACTTTCTTCGTCTTTAAAAATTTATAGAAAAGAGATAAAGATTGTTATAAGAGACTTGGCTACTGACATTTCACAAGCACATAATGAGCTAGAAAAAGAATATATTGAAGCTAAAGGTGAATTTAATAAAGTAAATGAAATCAATGAAGACTTTTTAGCAAAAAAGAAAATTCACTATCAAACCAAACAAATCTTCATCCATCATAGTTGGATTTTAAAACAGTTACAAAAACCTGAAGCTGAAGTATTGAAAAATCTTCATATTTTTAAAGGCAGTATGTTGAGTGAGGTAAATAAGATGAGGGATAAAGGAATTAGTGAAGATCAAATTTCGGCTCAGATTAAACTGGCATTGATTGCTTATTACGATGAACAGGCGACAATTCATGCCACTGAAGATGATATTAAGCTATTAAATATGGATTAA
>CAYRZY010000056.1:0-6385 GCA_964428855.1 uncultured Flavobacteriaceae bacterium | reverse complement strand
TAAATTTGAATGAATAATTAATGAATAAAAAACAACAACATACCATTCTATCAACACTACACTCTCTTTTTAAAACTCCATTTTTTGGAAAAAAAAGGTTTAGAAGTGTATTTCAATCCACTTTTCTTGGTGAAAAAATGGCTAGCGTTGTGTTTTTTACACTATTCTTCTTTATCAGTTTACAAAACCAATCACAGACCTATCCTGTACAAGTAATTCCCCAAATAACGCCTCCACCAGCAGTATATCTGTCAGATTATGCCAATACTAGCAATACTACTGACCGAGTAAAAGCTCAACTCTTATTAACTGATTTAACGGTAATGAACCGTCAGGTCAGGTTAAAATTGTATATTGAAGGCAGTGGTTTTAACACACAGAGTAACGACTTTATTATTGGTGCTCAACCCTTATTTCTTGATGGTGGCATTCCCCTACAATTGGGTAGCATAGATTTAGCACCTTATTTTGAATTGCAAAATTTAAACGGTATTTCTGCAGGTGCGTATGCCAATACCATGCCTGAAGGTCTGTATCAATTTTGTTTTGAAGTGTATGATGTACTTTCTGGTAATAAAATTTCTAGCAAGTCATGTACCAATGTATTGGTCTTTTTAAATGACCCTCCTTTTTTAAATCTACCTACAAATAACATCAATTTAGAAGCCTACAATCCTCAAAACATTCTCTTTCAATGGACACCTCGTCATATCAATGTCAGCAATGTAGAATATGAGTTTAGTTTGGTTGAAATATGGGATTTTTCAATGGATCCTCAAGCAGTATTTGTCTCCTCTCCTCCATTATATCAAATCACCACACAAGCCACTACGTTGCTCTATGGCATTTCAGAACCTCAGCTTATAGAAGGCAAACGCTATGCTTGGCGAGTACAAGCAAAAGCCAAAAGTGGCGTTGATGAAATTGGGCTTTTTAAAAACAAGGGTTTTAGTGAAATATTTTCCTTTACCTATCAAGGCGAATGTGCCGAACCCTCTTTTTTAAAAGTAGCAGACGTTACTCCTAAAACAGCCACATTTAGCTGGCAAGGAAACTTAGAACACACAAAATATAAAATAGACTATAGAAAAGCCATAGATGAAGATGGCAATACAGACAACCAAAACAGCTACACTTGGTTTGAAAGCCAAAGCAATCGTGAAGAATTTATTGTTATAGATCTCGAACCCAATACACTATACGAGTGGCGTGTGGGTGGCTATTGTGCAGATGGTACGTTAACGTATGCAGCCTCAGAAACTTTTACCACGATGGAAAAGGAAGCTGAAGCCTATTACAATTGTGGTATAGAACCTACGATAGATATTAAAAATCAGATTCTATTAGACGACTTGCAAAAAGGTGATGTTATTAAAGCTGGCGATTTTAATGTAAAAATCACCGAAGTAAGTGGCAATGGCTCTTTTAGTGGTAAAGGCTATACGACTGTTGGTTTTTTAAAGAACTTAAAAATTGCATTAGAGTTTAGCAATATTCAAGTAAATACAGCCAATCAATTTGTAAATGGCGAAATTAAAACGGTCTATGACCCAACGTGGTCTAATATTTTAGATATTGATGAAGTCATAGATGAAGTTGAAGATATTGTCGATGTCTTTACAGGTGATGATATTGTGATTATTACATTAGATTATGATATTGATGAAGACGATATTAAAATTGATGAAGACAAAGGAAAAATCATAATTACGGATTCTAATGGCGATGAACATACCTATGATTATGATGATGGTGACACGTTTATAATTACTGATAAAAGTGGTGATAAATATGAAATAGATACTAATGGTGATATAACTCAAACAGGCACAGGTGCTGAAGGTGGTGCAGCAACGGCTTCAAACACTTCTGGTATTACTGATGGGCATAGCAGTACTACAGGTGATACCTCAGTGAGAACCATACAAAACAACGGAGTTCGTATTTTGTTTAGTAAAGGTCCAGGTACTGTTTATGAGTTAGACAAAGCCAATAACACTTACGAAAAATCAAAATACCCTAAAGTAGCTATAGAAGGCACAAAAGACTTTTATTACCCAGTACATAAAGCGGTAGCTGATGGTACTAGTGACGTTTTTTATGCCACCATTATCAATAACAATACTGCAAAAATAAATACGGACAGCCTTATTTTTAAAACCGTTTCTGGTACAGCAATAAAAGCCGTTAAAAGTGGTACTGACAAGTATAAAATTACGGTAAATGGTCATGGTTTTTATAAAAATGAGGAAGCTATTATTACCTATAAAGACAAAGACGACAAACAACATGTGTTGAGCAGTTTCTTTATCCACCATATTAAAAAGCACCCCAATATCAATGTACAAGTGGTCTTGGTAAACGGAAATAACAGCGATAAACAAGCCCAAGACATACCAGGTTTAGAAAAGAAGCTAATAAGTATTTACGCACCTGCTGGCGTACCCATTGTTGTCGGTAACACACAAACGGTAAACATACCACAATCTGAATGGGACACTGAGATTAGCAATGGTAAAATTGATTATAACGGTAGTGGCTTAGATTCTGATTACCCACAAGAACTCAATGCAATTAGACGTTATTACAAATCTCAAAACCCCAACTACGACCGCAAAGCCTATTATATTTTTGTACTAAACCCATCTATAAAAGCCACGAAGGCTTTGGGTGGTTTTATGCCAAAAACCAGACAATGGGGCTTTATTTTTCAAGCACACACTACTGGTTTAGAAAACAAACAAGACGAGGCGACTACTGTTGCCCATGAACTTGGGCATGGCGTATTTGCTTTAGGCCACCCTTTTGGTAAAAACCCAGAAAATGCCCCTGTAGCAGATACTTGGTTGATGGACTATGCCAAGGGCACAGAACTCGCCTACCCTAATTGGGCTGCTATGAGCGATAAAAGTCTAAAATTGTATTTGTTTCAGGATGATCAAGAAAGTGAGCTAATACAAAAAATAGTTACTGGCTATCTTAATATTGAAAAAAGAAACTGGAAAAACTACGCCTTTTTATCTCCTACAGGAGCAGCTATTATTTTAGAAAATGCTACAGAAGTCAAGTTCAATGAAGATGGAGGTGTATTAGCTTTTAAAGAAGGAAAAATAAAATATTTAGGCGTTTATAGCCCTAATTATCAACGATTTTTAGGGTATATAGATTCAAAACATAAATTTGTAAAAGACACCCATATCGTTACTGATGAATTTAATAACGAATTTAATCAAAAAAAGTATACCAGTATAAACTTTGCTTCAACAGAAAAAACAGTAGTTGCAATAGCTAGGAAAAGGTATAATAACACCTATTTAAACTGTATTATAGAGGCAACATGGAAAAATAAAAAAATAGCAAATACTTACACTGGAATAGCAAAGCCTCCTTTTATCCCTAAAGATGCAATAAATATTCCTGATAAAGATTTAACAATAGCTAAGTATAAAGATAATTACTGTTCAGACCCAATTAAAGATGGAGTCATAGATGGAAAAGGAATAGATATATATCATGTTCTTATTAATAAAGTTAGTGAAGATCAAAAAGCTGAATTAATTATTTTTGCAAATTACATGTCTGAACTACTAAAAGACAAAACATTTGCATTTTATGGACATGGATTAGAAAACTATTGGACAATAAACTCAATAAGTAGTGAGGTTTTAAAATATTTAAGAGATAATGAAATCTATACATTAGATAAATTTATATCTAAAGAGCATTTTCCAATAAATTCATTCTCTAGAGGTATTCAAATTATTTTTTCTAGCGTAGATTTAAGAGAAGGTATTCATGAAAGCTACAATGCAAACAGCAGTTTTTGGAAAAATAAAAAAGTGATTGGGAAGTATTCATATTCTTTGTCAGATTTAGTAGTTAGAATAAGGCATCTAAATAATCAAAGTGCATTAAGTATTGCTATACGACAAATGGAAGAAAAAGGTGTTGCTGAACCAATTTGTATGAAAGATGGATATGATCAATATGTAGCACAATTTGATACTGATTCTGCATTATATAGTTGGGCTAAATATGCTTCAAATAGTTCTAAAGATGTTTTAAGTGCATTTTTTTTACAAAGAGCAATTGCTAATCATGGAGTAGTTGTTATAGAAGCTTTGGGTGCAAAAGCTCTTAGGAGTTTTGTAAAAGGAGCCATGGTTGAACTTACGGGGTTTTTAATTGCGAATGAATTATTCGGAAAAGAAATAAAACAAAGTGACATTAACGACCTTATCTTAGATATGACTTTAGAAGGAATAAAAGAGATTTTCTTTCCTAGTAATAAATTTGGCCAAGCCGTTTTTGATTGCTTAAATGGAATGAATATAGCTACAATGGATGGCTTAATTCAAGTAAAAAATTTAGAAGAATTAAGATCTAAATTTTGGGGAGGAGGAGCTAGTATTGAATGCTTAGTCCCTGTTGCTTTAGGCTTAGTGAGTCCTGCAATTAAGAAATTAATTGTACCTAAAGGGGTGTTTAATAGTGCTAGGTATAGTATCTTTAAAAATAAAAATAAATTCTATAAAAAAACTATAATAGATGTTTTAGCAACTAAAAATGGAATAAAAGCTATTGATTTATTAATTAAATCCGGGTTTGATGCTTCTATATTATCTGCTAGAAACATAAAAAGATTGGCAAATATTATAGGTAAATATGGAGAGAGTGACGCTTTGTCTAATCTATTTAAAGGTACAACTGACGTAAACAGAATGTTAATATTTCTTGATAAAGTAGTCAGTTCTCCTACTCAATATAAAAAAGTAATAGATAAAATCACTAATAGTAATATGTTTAAAAAGACAATTACTATAAACGGTAAAACACAAAATATTTCAACTTTTTTTGACAGTATGAGTGATGCCTATGAATACTATCATAAAGTAGAAGGGAACAAACATTTTTTTGCTAAAATAGAAAATAGAGATGGTTTTCTTTTAGTCATTGATTTTTCTGTTGATGTGTTTTTAGAAACATTTGAAGACAAAACAAAGGAAATAGTTAAAAATCAACTTGGTTTAAATAAAATAGACACCAAAGATGAAGAGTAATATCTTTATTAATACTGCAATAACTTTATTATATATTATTACCTATATATTAGCTACTCTATTTATTTCTAGTGTTATAACAATAATTGGACAATGTGAATATTACACACTAACTTTTTCATCTAAAACTTTTTTTATCTTCAAAACTTTACTATTGCCTATTTTAGGTTATGTTTTTGTTAAAATACTTAAAATGAACAATATAGGATTAGTTGTTTTTTGTATTATACTTCCTTATTTTTCCTTTATTTTCAATGTTCATATGTCAAAAAATATTTTGGAAAAAATATTAAATACAGGAACTAGCCAAGTTCTTCTAGCTGAATTAGTTGACAAACACACAGGTAGATCTACAAGAACTGTAACATATAGACTTTTTTCTAAAAAAAACACTTTTATGCAAGGTGATGTTAATTTAGGCGAATTTAAAAAGTTGAAAATAGGAGATACTATTTTAGTAAAACAAAAACAAAACTGTATCTATATAAAACGGATATATAATCTAACTCCTAATCAAAAAGAATTAGAATATTGTCAAGAAGGTTGTTTTTTAATAAATGATTCTCTCTTTACAAAAGATAAAAAAAAAATTATTTCAAAAACAACGCAATATAAGAACTCAAAACCAACTAAATTAGGTTTTTTGTTTATTGCGATTGGATTCTTAATTACAGGGATACTTATCTATGTCGAAGTTAAATATAGGCATTTTGTATAACCCCCCTGCTGGTGCGTGTATCTCGCTCGTACCCTCACAACTTTAAATAAAAGGCAACTACATTTAATTTTTTTAGTGTTTTAGCAGAAATTATTAACCTATCTGCGGTACCTGCTCCCGCAAGTTTTTAACTTGTGGCGATAATGAGTAAGAAAATTATTTTTTTAATAAACTACCTTGTTACAAGGTAAAGGCTAATTTACAATTAGTGGCGTACCAGTTAAGAAATACTAATGCATTTTTGTAACTTACTAGGCATGAGTAAAATTATTAACCTATCTGCGGTAGCTACAGTATACCCACGTCTTTTTTAAATAAGTTGTGATCTCCTCCCTTTAAATAAAGGGAGGTAGGTCAAGCTTTTTTGCTTGAGACGGAGGGATTGAAAGCTTAAACCATTGTCGTTTATTTAAATTTTCAAGGCTAACCACTAATGATTGGTGATATCAATCTCCCCTTACTTCGCTCAATATGCTTTATTCAATATTTAAACATTTAGAAATGAGCAAATTCATTCCCCTCTTCATCTGAAGAGAGGAGCTTTAGTTGTAGTTAACTATTCTAGTGAAAAAAATGCTCATACAAAAGAATAGTAACTTGGTTGCTC
>CAYRZY010000055.1:0-14292 GCA_964428855.1 uncultured Flavobacteriaceae bacterium | reverse complement strand
TTACAAGCCAAATAATCTTGGTAAAATCATAGAAATCTCAGGAATATAAACAATCAATAGCAGTACAATAATCATAATAGCTAAGAAAGGAAGTAAGGGTTTTATAACTTTACTGACCGAAACGCCTGCAATACCACTACCCACAAAAAGAATGGTGCCTACGGGTGGTGTACACAAACCAATACTTAGATTTAAGACCATTACAATTCCGAAATGTACAGGATGCATTCCTAATTCAGTAACTACAGGTAAAAAAATAGGTGTAAATATCAATATGGCAGGTGTCATATCCATAAAAGTGCCTACTACCAATAAAATAACATTGATAATTAAAAAGATAACTATCGGATTGCTAAATTTTGTCAATAAAAAATCACTCATTAAAGCAGGAATACTTTCAAACGAAAACAACCAAGACATTGCCATTGAAGTACAAATTAAAAACATAACCACAGCTGTCGTCTTAGCACTGGTTAACAAAATAGGTGAAAAATCTTTTACCTTTATGTCTCCATAAATTAATGCCAATACTGTGGCATAAAACACGGCTATTACAGAAGCTTCGGTTGCTGTAAAAATTCCCGCAACAATACCACCAACAACAATTACTAATAATAATAAACTGAAAAATGCTTTTCTAAAATGTGTCCAAATTTCTGAAATTGGAGCTCTTTCGCCTTTGGCAAAATTCTTTTTTACGGCAACAAAAGCCACATAACCTATAATAGCCAAGCCGAGTAAAATGCCTGGTAAATAGCCTGCAATAAATAATGCTGCTACTGAAGCTGCACCTCCACTTGCCAATGCATAAACGATTAAAACATTACTTGGCGGAATCAATAAACCTGTTGTTGAAGCTGTAATATTTACCGATGCACTAAATGTTCTTGGATACCCTTCTTCTTCCATTCTATCGGTCATGATACTTCCGATTGCTGAAGCTGCTGCAACTGCCGACCCTGAAATGGCACCAAATAACATGGCTGCCAATACATTTACATAGGCCAAACCTCCTGGGAGACTTGCCACCAACGATTTTGCAAAATTAATAAGCCTATTTGCAATACCTCCTTGTTTCATTACTTCACCAGCAAGTACAAAAAACGGAATTGCTAACAAAGCAAAGCTGTCAATACCCGTCAACATTCTTTGGGCAATAGTCGTCAAACCTGGCATTCTATCAATATTCAATAACAAGCTAATGGTTGTAGAAATACCAATACTATAAGCAACAGGTACTTTTAGTAGTAATAGAATAAAAAAACTAATAAATAAAACCAATATGCTGATGACTTCAATACTCATAACTTATGTTTAATTGTTGATTTGTTTAACTGAAACGAAAATCACACTTTTTAACTATTATTTCATAATAAAACTGTTCACTGCTACTGTTCACTGCTTACTATTTTAGTAATGTTTGAAATATGGTACACAGAAAAATACATGATTAGTAATCCGCTAAATGGTAAAATAGCATATATATATCCTAAAGGAACACGTAATGTGCCTGATAGCTGCTCTAAATGTAAGGTGGTATATACTAGGTTAAATCCGCCCACAACCATAACGATTAAAGCAAATAGAAAAATAAAAACTTCTATAAGGATGGCTACTTTTTTCTTGTTCTTATTAGATAATTTATTGTATAAAAAATCCATTGACAAATGCTCTCTTTTGGCATTGAGATAGGCAGCTCCTAAAATGGACAGCCAAATGAGTGCAAAACGTGCAAACTCTTCAGTAAAAGAAAAGGATGTACTTAGCACATATCTAGAAAAAACTTGCCACAATACGTCTAAAACCAATAAGGCAAAAATAATGACCAATAGCACTTCAATACTTCGGTTTATTTTATTGAAAATAGTTTCAGCCCTCTCCATAATTACTGTGCTTGAATTTGATTTACCAATGCTTCCATAGACGGATTGTCCTTTTTAAACTCTTCTAATACAGAAGCTGTTTTATCAGCAAATAATGATTTTTTTGGTATGATAATTTCTACACCTGATTCTTTTGCTTTTTTCATTGATGCTGAAACTGAAGCGGCCCAAAATTTCTTCTCAGCTTGTGCTGATTCATCTGCTGCCGCTTGTATCCATTGTTGCTCTTGCTCAGATAATGTTTCCCAATATTTAGTGCCAATAATTAGCACATCTGGTATGGATGAATGTTGGTCTATGGTATAATATTTACTCACTTCAAAATGATTGGAGGACACAAATGATGGAGGATTGTTTTCAGCTCCGTCAACAACTCCTTGTTGAATGGCAGTATATAATTCTCCGTATGCCATAGGTGTTGCAGAGCCTCCCAAGGCATTTACCATGTTGATTGCCATCTGGTTGTTCATCACACGTATTTTGAGTCCTTTTAAATCTTCTGGTGTTCTGATGGCTTTATTTTTCGTGTAAAAACTTCTGCTGCCAGCATCGTAATAACACAATCCTCTGAGCCAATATTTACTTCCTTTTTCTAAAATTGATTTACCAACCTCACCTTCTAACACATCAAAATAATGTGTTTTATCACGAAATAAATACGGAATACCCAACACGTTGTATTCAGGCACAAAATTGGAAAGCGTTGCCGCACTAACTTTAGTCACTGCCACACTGCCTATTTGTAATAATTCTAAGACTTCTCTTTCTGACCCTAGTTGTCCGTCAGGAAAAATCTTAACTTTTAATTTCCCTCCTGATTTTTTATCTAAAGCCTTTTGAAACTCTAAAATACCTTTGTGAACAGGATGCGTTTGTGGTAAAGTATGTGCCAAATACATGACCTTATTTTCTGAAAGTTCTTTACAAGAGAATAATCCTATAAAAAGGAATAAGAGAAAAGTAATTTTATAATTCATATTCTATAGTTAACACCCCTAAAGTCCCCTCAAGGGGACAATCTATAATTTAATGATGCTTGTACCTTCAAAAGGGCAATCTTATACAAGGCTAGTTATTTAACCAAGACCTCTAAAGGCGATTTTAATTTTTCAGAAAACTCATTTAGGTATTGTTGCCATGCTTCTTGGCTCTCAAATTGTTTGCTTTTTTTCCAAGCAAAACCTGTATAATAAATCGCTTTATTATTGTCTAATTTTACCTGCATAAAGGCATTGCTTAAATCTTTTTTATCTGTCTTGAATATGTCAATACCAGTAACCGATTCTGGTTGTGTAACAATGGCAGTTCCTAATTCTGATCCGTCATGAGCTTCCCAATAACTAACCCAACCTTTTTCTTTATTCTTAGTAGTTTCACCTTTTTTATCATGCAAGGTTAATCCTACAGAAAAGTGTGTTGAACCTGTCAATGAAATTTCAAATTTTGAAAGATTTTGTCCTCTATCTAACGATACAATTCTACTCTCTTTAATTAGGTTTCCACCAGCATCCCAATCGGCATATTCAATATAAAAACTTGTACGAATCGGACCTGTAGTTAAGGTTTTATAGTTGGTGAAGTTTTTAGAAATGTAATAACTTGTATCAATTTTTACGGCAACACCTCCACATCCTCTACTTGTACCTACATGAAAATTATCTAAACCTTCGCCTGTATCTTCATGATAAGAGCCTGTACCATCAGTATGCTCTTTATACCATTTGTTTATTATAGGATACTCTACACGTTTTAACCAACAATCTACACCACTTGAAAGTGTACCGCCTTCAACCTTATCTTCAAACATTTTTTGAGCTACTGGGCCAAATACTCTAAAGGCAACTTTATCATTTTCCCAAGTATAATCGTCTGTACGTTCTGGAACGAAACGTGAATAACAAATCTCTATAGAATTGTCATTTTGAGGGGTTTTAACCAATGTAAATGTTGCATGTGTATTTGGATTAACACTAGGTTGAAAAAGTAGAACATCTGCCTTCCCATCATCGTTATTGTCAATGTATTGGATGATTTGTGGAATCTCTTTACTATCTAATAATCCATAGCTTTCTAAGCTATCATTTTCAGCCAAGTTTAAATCTGCTTTTGAGATTTCAACAGTTTCAAAATCTCGGTCAATTGCTAAGTTATTTGTGATGGTAATTGTTTTGGTTGTTGGAGTGCAGGATAAAACTACAACGCTTAACAAAAAAAGTAAATTTAGTTTGATCATTATTTTTTAGATTCTTTTATTTGAGATTTTTCTCTTCATTCGTTCCTCATTTCGCCCTAAACTTCGGGACTGAATGATATCAAAATTATTGTGACTGACCTTACTTAAACAAATTACTCCCTTTTACAGACAAGTATTAATCTTCATTAGCGGGTTTACCAATAGTAGCTAGTATACCTCCATCAACATAAATGATTTGACCATTGATAAACTTACTAGCTTCTGAGGCTAAAAACACTGCTGTACCTGCTAAATCTTCAGGGTCTCCCCAACGACCTGCTGGAGTTCTACCTACAATAAAATCGTTAAACGGATGCCCATCAACTCTGATAGGTTTGGTTTGTTCAGTTGCAAAATAACCAGGGCCAATTCCGTTGATTTGCACATTGTGTCTTGCCCATTCTGTTGCCATATTTCGGGTCAACATTTTCAATCCGCCTTTTGCCGCAGCATAAGCACCAACTGTATTTCTTCCCAACTCACTCATCATAGAACAGATATTGATGATTTTTCCGTCTTTACGAGCCATCATACCTTTAATTACATGTTTTGCCATGATAAACGGACTCACCAAATCTACTTTCAACACTTGTTCAAAATCGGCTACCTCCATTTCTTCTAATGGTGTTCTCTTGATGATTCCTGCATTGTTGACCAAAATATCAATCACACCCACTTCTTGCTCAATTGTTGCAATGGCTTTGATGACTTCTTGCTCATCAGTTACATTGAATTTATAGCCAAAAGCGTTCAGTCCCCACGATTTGTATTGTGCAACAGCTGCATCTAATTTTTCTTGAGAAGAATTTCCGTTAATCACTAATGTAGCTCCTGCTTCTCCTAAACCTTTTGCCATAGCCATACCAAGACCATGAGTACCGCCAGTAATTAGAGCTGTTTTACCTGTTAAGTTAAATAGTTTGTTCATGTTTGTTTTTGTTAGACACTAATTATCACAAATTTTGTGTCTTTATACTGTTTTGTTATTTCACCAAGATTCGCAGAGAAGCACAGAAGTACACAGAGTTTTATATCTCTTCTCTTTAGTCTTTTACCTTAACTCCGTAATTTTACAATGATCCATATCACCATAATCTAAATTTTCGCCTGCCATTCCCCAGATAAATACATAGTTACTGGTACCTGAACCTGAGTGGATAGACCATGGTGGTGAAATCACAGCTTGTTCATTGGTCATCCAAATATGACGTGTTTCTTTAGGTTGCCCCATAAAATGAGATACAGCTTGTTCTTCAGGAACTTCAAAATAGAAATAAACTTCCATTCTTCTGTCATGACTATGTGCTGGCATGGTATTCCAAACAGAACCCACTTTAAGCTCTGTCATTCCCATTTGTAATTGACAGGTCTCAACAATACTATTTACAATCAGTTTTCGAATAGTACGTGCATTTGCAGTTTCTAAAGCTCCTAATTCTACAATTTTAGCATCCTCTTGACTTACTTTTTTTGTAGGAAAATCTTTATGTGCCGGTGTAGAATTTAAATAAAAACGTGCTGGTGTTTTTTCAGAAGCACTTGAAAATACAACTTTTTTTGCTCCTCTACCTACATACAAAGCTTCTTTGTATTCTAATGTATATGCAGTACCATCAACAGTTACTGTTCCTGTTTGTCCCACATTAATAATTCCTAATTCTCGTCTTTCTAAGAAATAATCTGCTTTAAGCGGATCAATCGTTTTTAAAGAAACTTCTTTTTTTACAGGAACAACACCACCCGTCATATATCTATCGTAATGAGAATACACCCATTTGATAGTGTCTGTATGCATTACTTTTTTGATTAAGAACTCTTTTCTTAATTCTTTTGTGTCCATATATTTCACTTCATTAGGACTAGAAGCGTATCTTACTTTATAATTTTTACTCATTTTTTTATGATTTTTAATAGATGTTTACTTTTTGAAATTCCCTGCCTTAGTCGGCAGGCAGTTTCACACCTCCCGAATACTCGAAATTCGTTCTGAATGACATGTTTATTTATCAAATAATGTTTCCATTTCTTCTAACGTTTTCCCTTTAGTTTCTGGGATAAATTTCCAAACAAAAATTATCAGAATGAAAATAAATGCAGAAAATATGAAATATGGTAACGAGTTGTTCCAAGTACCTCCAAGTATTTGTAATTTATTGGCATCACTTTCAACTACTAATGGGAAAGAGAACGAAACTGCATAATTAGCTAACCATTGAGCGGCAACTGCAATTGACATGGCAATACTTCTAACTCTATTGGGGAAGATTTCTGATAAAATCACCCAAACTACTGGTCCCATAGACATGGCAAATGAAGCAATAAAAATAAGAACTCCTATTAAACTCATCATACCTTCAGATGCTGATAATGCAGGGTTACCCGCAGCATTTACATTTGAATAATCACTAAAATACAAAGTGAATCCCATCATTAGAAATCCGATTAACATTCCAAAACCTCCAATAGTTAATAAAGGTTTTCTACCCAATTTATCAACCGTAAACATGGCTACAAATGTGAATACTAAATTCACTGTAGCTAATAATACTTGTTGCTTTAAAATATCATCTTTTCCAAAACCAAGGGCTTGTTCAAAAATATCAGCACCATAATACAATACCGCATTGATACCTGTAAATTGTTGAAGTATTGATAAAATAGATCCTATAATAACAATAGCTAATAAAGGTTTAACAAAAAGAGAGACCTTGTCTTTGGTAGCTTCATTTTGTATGGAATCTCTAATTTCAACTATTTCTTTGCTTGCGGTTTCTTCTCCATGAATTCTTGTTAAAATATTTAAGGCTTCTTCTTCTCTTCCTTTGGTCATCAACCAACGTGGACTTTTAGGTACAAAATATAATCCTACAAAAAAGAGTACAGAAGGAATTAATTCGGTCCAAAACATTTGTCTCCATCCAAATTGGATATTTTCAGCTTCTGTTAAATTGTTTCCTATAAAATAAGTTGCCAGAAAAACTACAAAAAACCCAATAACAATCGCTAATTGATAAAAGGTTACTAGATTTCCTCTTTTTTCTGCAGGAGCAATTTCAGCAATATACATAGGGGCATTCATTGAAGCAATACCAATCCCTAGACCTCCAAGTATTCTAAAAAAGACCAATAATGGTACTGACTCTGGAAGTATTTCGGGTAAACCTGAACCCCAAGCAGAAATAGCAAATAACACTGCAGAAATAATTAATGAATTCTTTCTTCCAATACTTTTACTTAACACTCCTGAAACTAGTGCTCCGAAAAAAGCAGCTATTAATGCACTACTCACCACAAAACCTTTCCAAAAACCTGTCAATTCAAAGTATTTAGAAAAATAAAATTGTGTGCCATTAATCACTCCTGTATCATAACCAAAGAGTAGACCTCCGAGTGTTATAATAATAGTTATAAAGTAAATATTAATTTTTTTATCTGATAGGTTACTCATGACTTGTTTAGTTTTTTTGATTTAATTTTAGGTATCTATTTAAGGCTTCAATATAGTAATAATCTGCATAAATTAAAGGGACATCAATTTCTTTATTTTTTGGCAGAAAACCTGTTGAATGTTTTAAGATAAAATTGTTGTTTTCTCCTAATTTTGCTGTGTAAGTTGAACCTGCTAAGCTCTCTAAAATTACCTCAACTTTTGATAGATAGTCCTTGCTTGTCTCTTGAGCTACAAACTGACTTAATTCTATTAAAGCCGAAGCGGTTATAGCTGCAGCTGAAGCGTCTCTTGGAGTGTTAGGTATGTCAGTAGTGTTATAATCCCAATACGGGATTAAATCGTCTGGCATATTTTTCTGAGTAAATATTAGTGTAGCTATTTTATTAGCTTGTTCTAAATATTTCTGATCTTTTGTTTCTCTATACATTACAGTATAACCGTACAAACCCCAAGCTTGACCACGAGACCAAGAAGACTCATTTGAAAAGCCTTGTACCGTAATTTTCTCGATAACTTTACCTGTAATCGTATCGTAATCTATCATATGTACAGAACTGTTATCCTTACGAAAATGGTTCTTCAACGTAACATCTGCATGTGAAATGGCTTGTTTGTGAAAAATTGAGTCTCCTGCTATTTTACTTGCCCAAAACAGGTATTCTAAATTCATCATATTATCAACAATAACTGGGAATTGCCATGTTGGATTCCAATTCCATGATTTGATACAACCAATTTTATCATTAAAACGACCAGAAAGTGTTTTTGCTCCTGTCAATAATATATTTTTATAGGTGGAATCTTTTGTAATTCTAAATCCGTTTCCATAACTACAATACAGCATAAACCCCAAGTCATGTGTACTGCCATTATTTTTTTGACCTTCTAACAAGTTTGTGTACTTAATCGCTTCCTTTTTAAAAGTTTCATTCTGATTAAACTCATACAAATACCAAAGTAGCCCTGGGTAAAACCCACTAGTCCAATCAGGAGCATTGACCAAATCAAGCTTTCCGTCTTTATGCGTGGTTCTTGGCAATAAAGAATCAGGAACAACCTTCATCATCTCTTCATATTGCTCAGTAGCAAATTGTAAAGCTGCTTTTGCATCAAATTTTGAAACTGATTGCTTTTTTTCTGATGCACAGCCAAGCATAATAATACTGAAGGAAAAACTTAAGAAAATTATACGATAGCTATACATTATTTTTTTTGAGTATAAGTCATGGTTAAAAATTGTTTTGCATAACGTTTTCCTAACTCTCGTTGTGCTTCAGCATTAAAATGTATTTTATCTGGATTACATTGTAAACCTTTTGAGGAGATAATTGATAGATTGCTATCACTTTCTGTTATTCTATAAAGAATATTATTTAATGTTTTCCAATTGTTATTTCTTTCTTTGGGTTCAGCATAATCCCCTAATTCACCTAGCAGTACAGGAAGCTTGTCATTACCAATATCTGTACGAAAATTTTTAACTAATTTTTCTACCTTGGCTTGATAATGTAGAAGTTTGTTCAAATGAGCATCACTTTCTCCTTGATGCCATAAAATTCCTTTGATGGTGCCTAATGATTTTGCATAAGTCATTCTTTCTTTAAAATTACTGTAGAGTTTGACATTTCTATGAAGCGAATCACCAAGCCATTGATCTACAGAGCTTCCTCCAACAGCACAAGGCACTAAGATAATTTCAATATTATCTGGAATAGTTTTACTTAGTTCTTTTGCGAAAGAAAGTCCACAATCTAAGCCTGTAAGATTAGGTTCATAAAAATGTAATGGCTCTTTGGCAACAACCAATTCCATTTCTTGGGTCAGTGTGAAAATGATAGGATTAGAAATAGTGTCTTGAGGTTCAACAATTCCTCTGCCTGCCATATTGGATTGTCCAGCTAAAATAAACACCCATTTTTCTTTCTTAGGAGTACATCCTACCATGCAGAATGATAAACACAAAAGTATTATAAAACGACTATACTTCATCTATTCTTCTTCTATTTCAACAATCATTTCAATTTCAACAGGAATGCCTGCAGGTAATGAGCCCATACCCACTGCACTTCTCGCGTGCCTTCCTTTTTCGCCAAAGACTTCAACCATTAAATCAGAAAAACCATTAATTACTTGAGGTTGTTGTTTAAAATCTGATGTACAATTTACCATGCCAAATACTTTTACTATTCTTTTTACGTTGTCTAGATTCTCTATAAAACCTTTTAAAGCCGCCAATTGATTGATTGCTGTTAGTCGAGCAGCTTGTTGTGCTTCTTCAACCGTCATATCTTGACCAACTTTACCTATAATAAATGTGCCATCTGCTTTACGTGGCCCTTTACCCGACAAGTAGATCGTGTTGTCTACTCGAACAGCATTTACATAATTAGCTAAGGGCTCAGGAACTTTTGGCAATTCAATCCCCAATTCTTCTAATTTTTGATCTATGTTTTGTGCTAGTAATGAACAAGTGATTAATAGCATTATAAGTGTGCTAGTTTTTTTCATGTTGTTTAAATAAGAGTCTTTATGAGGCAAAATTAAAATAATTTTTTGCATTGTAATAGCAAATATCTTCTACCATTTTACCAACAAATTTTATATCATTTGGCAATTCACCATTTTCGATATCTTCGCCTAGCAAATTACATAAAATTCTTCTAAAATATTCATGTCGAGGGAAGGATAAAAAACTTCTACTGTCTGTCAACATCCCAACAAAACGACTTAACAAACCAATGTTTGATAAGGTGTTCAATTGTTTTTCTATGCCATCCTTTTGATCTAAAAACCACCAAGCCGCACCGTATTGCACTTTATTTATGCCTCCGTTACTCGTAAAGTTTCCTGCCATAGTAG
The DNA here is from genome assembly GCA_964428855.1 of uncultured Flavobacteriaceae bacterium. Classification (GTDB taxonomy): domain Bacteria; phylum Bacteroidota; class Bacteroidia; order Flavobacteriales; family Flavobacteriaceae; genus Aureibaculum. The sequence goes on along the minus strand of CAYRZY010000055.1, from coordinate 3,866 downwards.
CAAAAACTTCATTATCTCTCGGGTTAAGATTGTATAAAATGGTTTTTGGTAAATGGTGTTGACTTGAAATCGTATTTAAGAAATAGGATAAGCCTTCTGCTTGTTTATAATCTCCAATAGAATCACAACCCACATCAGCACCAATTTCTTCTTTTAGTTGGTCATTGTTATTTCGGATGGCTCCTAAATGCAATTGCATGGTCCAATCCTTTTTATGATACATTTTAGCCAATGCAATCAATAATCCTACTTGATAGCTATTGACTTCTGTACTAGTTAATGTTTCATTATTTAAACGTTTCGAAAAAATTTGGTTCAATTCGTTTTCGGTACAGCTTGCCTTTGGAATAAATGCCAAGCCATGGTCTGCCAATCGGCAACCGCACTTGTGAAAATAGTCAACTCTATCGTTTAATACTAACAATAAATCATTAAAAGAGTTTATTACAGTTTTAGCGGTGCTTTCAAGTTGTCTGATATAATCAATATAGCTTTCCTTTTCGATTGAAATAGTATTGTCTGCCCTAAATGTTGGCAATACTTTAGTCTTGAAATCACTCGCTTTGATTGCTTTGTGATAGGCTAAATCATCACAAGGATCATCAGTAGTACAAAGTACTTCTACCTTCATTTTTGACAATAAACCTTGAACAGAAAAGGCTGGTGTTTGTAGTGCATCAGAGCATTTTTTATAAATGTTACTTGCGGATTTCTCATTCAACAATTCATCAATATCAAAATAGCGTTGTAGTTCTAAATGTGTCCAATGAAATAACGGATTCCGCATGGTAAACGGAACTGTCTCTGCCCAAGCTTCAAACTTTTGGTTGTCTGATGTATTACCAGTTATCAAAGCTTCTTCAACTCCATTGGCACGCATTGCTCTCCATTTGTAGTGGTCTCCTTTTAACCAAATTTCAGTGAGGTTTTTAAATTGTTTGTTTTCTGCAATTTCTTTTGAACTGAGGTGATTGTGATAATCAATTATAGGTAGATCTTTTGCGTAGTTGTGGTATAGCAACTGTGCCGTTTTGGTTTTTAGTAAAAAATTTTTATCTAAAAAATATTTCATTTTGTCTTTTAGTTTTTTGAATAATAGATATTTCTTAAAAATATTTCCTTTCCATCAAACTCACTAATGCCTTTTAGACTCAATACACTTGTAATATCGTTTAGGTTATTACTTATATTTAATGTTTTCATAGGAATGCTATGTTTTTTCCAAGTATTCATTAATTTATAGGTTTCTTTTGAGCCGAAATTTATTAAATTTGATTTTAAAGTTCCCTTCCCATAATTACCTGTTTGAAAACCAATTTGAAATGATGATGTTGTTTCTCCTTTTATTTCAAAATTTAAATATCCGTTTTTAAAATTTATTAAATTTTCACCATAAATCTCATCATCCACTTTAAGTGAACAAGCCCACCATTTGCCAGTTCCTGTTTTTACTCTTACTACTTTATCATCTAGCATATTAAACTTACATGAGCCGTCAATTGGGCTAAATAGTAATTTTGCACTTGGGTAAGTTGCCTTATTGGTCGCATTTGGAATTAGCAAAGAATGTGAGATTAGGTATTTTTCTTCTTTAATAACTTGTCCTATTTGATTGTTTTCATTAATTGTTTCAATCTCTAAAATACCTATTTCTTTTAACGTTGGAGGGAGTAAGACGGTTTTTATCAATTCCTCTTTGTTGCCATTGAAAGATTTGGTAATTTCTTTCCCGTTTCGAGTTATACCTTTAAAAACATCGTTGTCTACAGCATCCCAGAGTGCATATTTTGCTTCGCCATTCATTTTTATTAAGCCAAAATTATTTTCAGAACCACGAATGTCTTTTGCTTTCCAGCTTTCATCCATCAACTTAAAATAAAAACAAGTAATATTTTCTTTAGTTGTCCATTGACGAATATGATCGTAAAATAATTTCCCTTTATATTCATCTGATGCGTGTGAACCTGTATCTCCATAAGTGCTACTTGCAACTGTTGACCAGCCTATTTCGCCAATATGAATTGGTTTTTCTATACCTAAACTCGCTACATAATCTGCCGTAGTTTGATATTGCTTCATTGCAAATTTCTTGGCTCTTAATATTGCGGCATCAATTTTTTCTATTTTTGATAGTTTTTCTTCATCTGCTGGAATTCCCCAAAATTCTGGATGATAGTTTGTTGCGTGATAAGGGTAGGTATGTAGTGAAATAAAATCGACTGCTTTGATTAACTTTTCTAAATCTTTGGTTCTATAAGATTTAGAACCACCTCCCCAAGCTTCGTAATTATCAGAACTTGTTATCAAAATATCTTTTGAAAGTTTGTTTGTTTTCTTTAGCTCTTGCAAATAATTTACCCATTTTAAAATAATTTTTGGTGTAACATAATATCCGTCTGCCCATCGTATCATCGATTCGTTACCCACAGCAATCATTTTTACAATAGTTGGATATTGATTTGCCAAGGTTACCGCTTTATTAATTTCTGCTTTATTATTTTGAGTATGGTCTTTTTCATGATTCCTGTTTTTTGTCCAAGCACCATCACATTGCATCCATGTTCCTAGCATAACATACATTTCAAAATTGGAATCAGATTCTTTTAACTCTTTAATTGCTTGTAATAGATTACTTGCTTGCTTATAATGTGTTGTATTGTATGTTCTTACTAATTTTACTCCTAAAGCAGCGGTTAGTTTCAAATCATCTTTTAATTCATTAACCGAAGGTACACTATCTCTTGTTTTGTATCGGTATGTACCAAATGAGAAAGCTTGATATTTTGAATTGCCTAAAATTTCTTTAGCCGTTTTATCTTGATTTGAAGTGCTATTTTTTTTACAAGAAGCACTAAAAAAAAGGAGTACTATTATGCTATATATAATCTTATTCTTCATTATTAACAATTGTTTAGATTCCCTAAAATACCCATTTCTAAGCCTCGTAATTCAGCCAAGCCTCGTAATCTACCAATACCCGAATAACCTGGATTGCATTTTTTTTGTAAATCATCTAGCATTTTATGACCATGATCTGGTCGCATAGGTATTGGGTGTTTTCGTTTTTGCTGTTCTTTGACCAACGCCTTCATCACTCCAAACATATCAACATTTCCTTCTAAGTGATTGGCTTCGTAAAAATTACCATCTTTATCACATTGGGTACTTCTTAAATGGATAAAATGAATGTGTTTACCTAATTTTTCCACCATTTTCACCAAATCATTATCAGGTCTTACGCCATAAGATCCTGTACAAAAACAGAGTCCGTTATAATCACTTTCAACAGCATTTACAATTGCCAAGGCATCTTTTTCAGTACTTACAACTCTAGGCAAACCTAAAATAGGGTAGGGCGGATCATCAGGATGTATCGCCAAATAAACATTGTTTTCTTCGGCAATAGGAACAATTGCTTTTAAAAATAAGAAAAGGTTTTCTCTTAATTGATTTGCGTCTATGTTCTGATAGGTTTCTAATATTCTATTGAATTCGTCTAATGAATTGACACCTTCGGTCATACCGCCAGGTAATCCTGCTATAATATTATTGATAAGTAAGGCTTTATCATCTTCAGAAAGTGTCTCTAAATACGCTTTTGCTGTTGCTTTCTCTACGGATGAATATTCGTTTTCGACACCTTTTCTTTTTAATAAAAATAATTCAAAGGTTGCAAAGGCAACCTTGTCAAATCGTAATGCAGAAGAGCCATCTTCTAGTTTATAGTCTAAATCAGTTCTTGTCCAATCTACTACAGGCATAAAATTATAGGTGACAATATGTATACCACATTCCGCTAAATTTTGGATACTTAACTTGTAGTTTTCTATATATTTTGGATAGTTCCCTATTCTTCTTTTAATATC
>CAYRZY010000054.1:0-14306 GCA_964428855.1 uncultured Flavobacteriaceae bacterium | reverse complement strand
AAATAAACAATTGGATTTAGCAAAATACAGCCATTTAAAAGGTATTTCAAATCCTTTTAAAGACCCCTATTGGTTTAGAACAGAATTTAATATTCCAAAAGCCAATAAAGGTAAAAAAACGTGGTTAAATTTTGATGGAATTAACTATCGTGCTGATGTTTGGCTAAATGGTAAAAAAATTGCCGATGCAAAAAATATGGAAGGTATGTTTACTAGATTTAAATTTGATATTTCTAAATATGCCTATGCTGACAGCACTAATGTTTTAGCTGTAAAAATACACCAAGTTGATCATGTAGGTACTGCAAGTCCAGGTAAACAACTAGAAGTTTTCGGCCCACAACGTGGCTGGGGAGTTGATATTTTCAAGGACGCCACCCTTAAATTTTCTGCGGGTTGGGATTGTGCTCCAGTAATTAGAGATCGAAATATGGGTATTTATCAAGATGTGTTTTTAACCTATACAGATGCTATTGATATTATTGACCCATATATCATTACAGACTTACCATTACCTGACACTTCTGTTGCAGATATTTCTATCACTACAGAACTTAAAAATGCTAGCGACAGACCCGTAAAAGGAATCCTAAAAGGAAGTATCAATATGCTAAAAGAGATAGACTTTTATACGTATAAAAAAACAATGACAGGAAACATGGAAACCGTACATTTCGAAAAAGAAATTGAAATTCCTGCAGGTAAAACAATTACAGCTAGTATGTCTTCTGCTGACTTTCCACAGCTTTCTATTAAAAATCCATATTTATGGTGGCCAAATAATTATGGCGAACAATATTTACACAATTTAGAATTGACTTTTGAAGTTGATGGAAAAATATCTGATGTTGAAAACACCATGTTTGGTATTCGTGAAATCACCAATACCATGAAAGAAATTGATGGTGAATTTGGTAGAACTTTTCATGTAAATGGGAAACGAATATTTGCCAAAGGAGGTTGGTTGCAGCCAGATATGCTATTAGATATGAACCCGAAGAGAATGTATGACGAAGCGAGGCTTTTAGCTGAATCAAATGTAAATATGATTGCCAACGAAGACATGCCATCCCCACCAAAACATCTAATGGAAACCTATGATAAATATGGTTTATTAATGTGGGAAACCTTTTTTCAATGTTGGACAAGTTATCCTGGAACAGAATCATTTTCCAATCCTGAAAATGCAGATTTAGCCATCAGTAATGCCGAAGATATGATTAAAAGATATCGGAATCACCCTAGTTTAGTATTATGGACGATGCAATGTGAAACTATCGTTCGTGAAGAAATATATACGCCTGTTCGTAAAAGTGTATTAGAAATGGATCCGACAAGACCATTTGTAGCAACTTCAAGTTACGATTGGGATGTTGACAAACTAACACCTTATATGAAAGCTGATCTTCCTACAGGAATGACAGATGATGGTAGACCAGATTACACTTGGTATCCGCATCCCTATTATTACGATATGGTGAACAAAGTAAAACAACAAATGTTTAGAAATGAAATGGGCGTTCCTTCTGTGCCTACCTATACCAGTATGAAAAAATTTATTTTTGATTTGGGAGAAGGAGAAAAAAATGATATTTATCCGTTAGATAAAAACTGGGCACACCACGGTGCTTGGGATGATGGTGGCTATGTCTATAAAGCGTATGATGTTGCTTTACGTGCACGCTACGGAACACCAACTACTGCCCAAGATTATATTAGAAAAGCACAATATGTTAACGCAGGTAGTTATAGAGCAATGTACGAAGGGGCCAATCATCGCATGTGGGATGTTACCCAAGGTGTAATGCTTTGGAAATTAAACTCTACTTGGCCAACTGTAGTTTGGCAATTGTACGACTGGTTTTTAAACCCTACTTCTGCCTATTATTTTTCTAAAAAAGCATTAGAACCTTTGCATATTCAATTAAATGAACATGATTTTACTGTTTCAATTATCAATACGCAACACCAACAACATCAAAATTTAACGGCTACAGCTAAAGTATATGATTTTGATTTGAATGTTACATGGAAAAAAGAAGAAAAGTTTACTATTGGTGAAGATCATTACAAAGAACTTTTTAAAGTTACCAAATCGAATGCTATTTCTTCCACCTATTTTGTTAAGCTGGTCTTAAAAAATTCTGAAGGAGACATTGTTTCTGATAATTTTTATTGGTTTTCTGACAATGAAGATGTTGATGAAAAAATATATGCAGCTTTAAAAGTAGCAAAAGTTGACAGCAAAGAACTTTCTACAAGAGTTGATCATACCGATTTAAGTAGTCTTAAAAAGGTAGATTTAGACCTTACACAGACCATAACAAATGAAGGTGGAGAAACTGTTATAAAAGTAACTGCTAAAAACGCATCTAAAGGTCTTGCTTTTCTTAACAGGTTAATGGTAACCAAAGGAAAAGGTGGCGATGAAGTATTGCCTACTTTTTGGAGTGATAACTTCTTTACACTATTACCTGATGAAGAAAAAGTACTTACAGCACGTTTTACAACAACAGATCTTGACGGAAAAGAAGCTGTTGTAGTTTTAGATAAAAACTAGGTGAATTTTTTAGATTAAAATAGTGTTTTAACAAAAAAACAGAGCATTAAAATTAATGCTCTGTTTTAAATTATTATATAAGAAATTTACTTCTTTCTTAATTTTACCAATCTGGGTTTTGCGTTAACGCACCACCACTTTGATCTATTGCACCAATTGGAATAGGAAACAGATTATGCTTAGCCGTAAATGGTTTTGCTTTACCTCCAAAATTAGAAATTGTTCTAGCTTCATTAGTAAAGTAAGCATTCATAATTTGTTCTCCATTACCCCATCTTCTGATATCAAATAAACGATGACCTTCCATACCTAATTCTATACGACGCTCCATACGAACTGCCATTCTAGCATTGGCTTGACCACCTAAGGTAGTATATGGTTCAACGCTATAATTAGTAGCACCAGCAACATAAGTCATATTTTTCGCTCTATTACGTACCAAATTCACATAAGTCAACGCTGTAGCCATATCACTTGTTTCTACTGCCGCTTCAGCAGCCATCAACAATACATCAGCATATCTCATCAAGTTATAATTGATACCTGAATGTTGTTGACCCCAGCCACCTGCACCAATATTAGCATCTTCGCCATTTTGATACACATTTTTCTTAGGAGAATATGGTCCTGAAATATCATCAAACCCTGCACGAATCCAACTTTTACCAGGGTGAATATCCCATCCGTTATAATCAATACCTCTACGCCCAACGGTATAATCTAACCTTGGATCTAGCGGACCTGTATGTAATGTAAAAGCAGCATCGCTACTTACACCATAATCATTTTTAACATCTGTTTGATTATAAGTACCTAATAAAGGTAAGCCACCTGCAGTTTGAAATGCATTTACCAAATCTTGTGAAGGTTGGTAAAAACCACAACACCATCCATTAGGGCCTCCAAAATTTAATGTACCACCAACATTACCATTAGGAGATTTTACTCCAGTCACATCAAATTGAATTGCAAAAACTGATTCTGATCCGTTTTCACCAGCTAAACTAAAATTGTGTACATATTCTGGTAATAAAGCGTATGCATTTGAATTGATAACTGCATTTAAGTTAATTAAAGCTTCTGCCCATTTACTTTGGTATAATTGTGCTTTCCCTAAAAATGCCGTAGCACCCCAAGAAGTTATTCTACCAGCATCTTCTTGTGTTTCAGGCAAATTATCTTTTGCAAAAGATAAATCTGCTTCTATCTGTGCCCAAACATCACCCGTATTAGGCTGATTAAATTCTAGAGCCGCAAAGTTCTCTTCAGAAATATAAGCTACATACCCAAAAGTCTTTTGTAATTCAAAATAGTAAAAACCTCTTAAAAATCGTGCTTCTGCCATTTGATTTTTAAACGATTCCGCTCCTCCTTCAATTTTACCAATCAAATCAATGACTGCTGTAGCTCTATTCATGGCGGCATATAAACCTCTCCATTTTCCTGCTAAGTAACCACTACCAGAAGTCCAATCATGGGTTTCTAATAAAAATAGTGCTTGTTGATCACCATCAGTACTTCCTTTATGAGCATCATCAGCAATAGCATCCATCCACCAGTTATCACCTGTTGGTGTCCAGTTTCCAGTAACTTTAGTTTGCCCATCTAAAGCACTGTATGCTGCAGTTAAAGCAAAATTTACACCTCTTTCATTTTGAAGTGACAGAGGGTTTAAAGAACCTATCTCTACCGTTTCAGAAAATTCTTCGTTACATGCTAACAGGACTCCTACCAGCATTAACAACATTATTATTTTATTTTTCATTTTTTATCTTTTAAAATTTAATATTTAAGCCAATTGTATATATTTTAGAAATTGGAAATGTTCTAACATCTATCCCCATATTTAAATTAGGATTAGTATTATAAGGGCGAACTTCAGGATCTAATCCTTCATAACCTGTTAGCGTAAACAAATTAGTCCCTTGAACATAGATTCTAAAACCGTCCATTTTTAATTTATCAGTCAAATTTTCAGCTAAATTATACCCTATCTGCAAATTTTTCATTCTAAAGTAAGAACCATCTTCAATAAAATAAGAATTTGAATTTAGTTCAGTACCATGTAATGAACCACTCAGTGCTGGTAAGGTAGCATTGGTATTATCAGGTCTCCAAGAATCTAACACTCTTGTACTTCTGTTATTATCAACAAACAATGGGAAATCTGTAAAGATTTTATTATGGTTGTATATATCATTCCCTTGAGAACCTGTAAAAAACATTGAAACATCAAAACCTTTATAAGCTGCATTTACATTAATACCATAGGTAAAATCAGGATGTGGCGAACCAATTTTAGTTCTATCATCATCATCTACATTACCATCTCCATTCACATCTTTAAAAGTCCACCTACCATCAGCATCAAAACCATCAATAATAAGTCCATAAAAGAAAGACATTGGCTCACCTTCTTCTGTTTTAGTATAACGTCCTGCCCAACTTGTAATATTATTCCCAACACGTGGCGTGCCATTAATTAAAGAAACCACTTCATTTTTATAATGTGAAATATTTGCATTGATTCCATAAGAGAAACCACTCTCAGTTGTACTACTATACCCTAAATCAAAATCAATACCTGTGTTTTTAACATTCCCTACATTTACAAAAGGTGCAGATGCATCAGGTGCCGTTGTACTTATTTGTTGATTATCACGTACAATTAAACCATCAGTTTCAATTTTCCAAACTTCAAAAGAAGTTGTTAATTTATTATCCAACATACCTAATTCAAGACCAAAGTTTGTAGTTTCACTAATCTCCCATTTCAAATCAGGATTACCTATTTGCCCCAACACAGCTCCAGGTGTAATTGACCCAGGGTTAAATACATAATCAGCATTGTTAAGGTTAAATTCAAATAATGATAAAGAAGGGTTGTTTACTGGCAAATCTTGATTACCTAATTGCCCCCATGAACCTTTTAATTTCAATCTACTTACCAACGCATCTTGAGGATAAAAGTCTTCTTTACTCAATAACCAACCTGCACTAAATGAAGGAAAAGTACCTGATTTATTCCCTTCAGCAAATCTTGAAGATTTATCATTTCTTATTGTAGCTGTAACAAAATATTTTTGTGCATAACTATAATCTACAGAGCCAAAAACAGAATACAATGTGTTTTCATTTTCATAAGTATAATCATTACCTACAGGGCCAAAACCATTACCTATTGCATAAAAGTCAGGAGATTCATTAAAAAAATCTGTTTGTGAAAATCTTTCTCCTTTATTATTATTTTTAAGAGCTTCCACTCCAACTATAGCATTAAAATTATGTTCACCAAAAGTTTTATTATAATTTAGTATATTAGTCCAAGTCCAAGAAAAATTATCCTGAGTAGAGGCTTGCAATGAATTAACCGCAATTGGCTCAGAATATTCTGGATTCAATGCTGTGAAATTTCTAATATTCCTATTCATCAAACTACCAGACAATGTTGTTTTAAACGTCAAGCCTTCCATAAGCTCATACGATGCATAAACATCTCCAAAAATTCGTAGTATTTTATTAAAATCATTTTGATCTCTAGACAATACTGCAAAAGGATTTTCAGCTACAGATAAGCCATTTGAATTGGAGTAACTAGCTGCAAACTCCCCAGCTTCATCATATACAGGAATTAAAGGATTAATTCTTATTGCAAGTTCTCCTGCAATACCAGGACTTCCACTATATTTAGAGGATGATACGTTTAAATGTTGTCCTATTTTAAATTTTGAATCAAAAGCTTTAAATTCATTGTTTAGTTGAATATTTGCTCTTTTATACTCATTAAATTCTAGCACAGCATCTCTAGACAATAACCCTACAGACATGTAAGATCTACTGTTTTCACTACCATTGGACAAAGACATTGTAATATTTGTTGTTGGAGCAGCTCTTGTAATTACATCAAACCAATCTGTTCCATTAGGGTTTACTCTCACACTAGGTAACGGATTTACCCCTTGAGTTCCTTGTAAAAAATCTGGAATAACAGGCGTAGCTCCATTTCCATATTGCACATGGTCATTGGCAACACCATCATTGGCATAACCTTCCCAACGCATTTCACCCATTTGTTGAGGGTTCAATAAGTCTGGCGTATTAGCCACTTTAGAAATACCTGTGTAAATATTTAATGTAAGCTGAGATTTACTCATATTATAACCACCACTTTTTGTGGTTACAATAATAACCCCATTTGCAGCTCTTGCACCATAAATAGCAGCAGCCCCATCTTTTAACACATTCATTTGATCAATGTCAGAAGGATTTATACTGTTAAAAATACCTCCATCAGTAGTTTGCACTCCATCAATAATAAATAAAGGCCCCGTATTATTAACAGTACCTAAACCACGAATGTTTATTGTAGGTGAACCTCCTGGTTTTGAATCGGCAATTACAGTAACACCTGTAACTCTACCTTGCAATGCCTCTGCAGCATTTACAACAGGTACTTTTGTCGCTTCTGCCATATCAACTGAGGCTACAGAACCTGTAATATCACCTCTTGTTTGTGAGGTATAACCTACAACTACAACTTCTTCTAACTCACTTGAGTCTTCTACTAAAGTTACATCTAGTGTAGTACTACCTGAAACAGCTACTTCTTGGCTTACAAAACCGATAAAACTCACTACCAAAGTAGCTTCTGAATTTGCATCAATGGTATATTTACCATCAAAATCAGTTGTTGTACCGTTGGTTGTACCTTTTACAATAACAGTTGCCCCAGGTAATGGACCGTTTGCATCTGATACTGTTCCTGAAACGCTTTGTGCTTGTGTAAAGCTATAAAACATTACAAAACTTAACATCAGTAAGCTTCTAAATAATCTTTTTTTCATAATTAAATTGAATTAGTTAATAATTAATGATTATCAAATATATATAAAATTTTAATATAAATTTAACATTCACTCTTTTATAAGGAATCTAAATTAGAGATATCACCCTCTTTTTAATAAAAAAATATGCAAACAACCTCAAATCAACAATGAATGACGTTGAATTGAAGACAGGAGAAAGGAGGCAGGAGACAGGAGACAGGAGACAGGAGACAGGAGACAGGAGACAGGAGACAGGAGACTTAAATTTAAAATTAAAAAAAAATATGAAACTAAAAACAAAGTACCAATAACTCCTCCCTATCAGAAACAAGGCAGATTCGCTAAAAAAACCAAATCTCTTTTGTCTTGAATCTTGATTCTAAAAGTCTTAAATCTTTATACTTCACTCGACCGTAAATGTTGAGAATTCTATTGATTAAAAACTGCCAACATCTTTTAAAGAGATTAAACCTTAATAAAGATATTACGTTTATAAAGTACATACCCCAACAACATATAAAAAGCCACAACAGTTAATGCATAACACATTGAAGCCAACTTATCACTAGAAATAAAACTGGTATAAAGCGTATGGTACAACCAACTATGAATACTTTCTGTTTCATTAACCTGTATCATTCCAAAAGTTTTAGACACAAAGCTTGACATAAAATAAATAACAATGGCATTAGAACCTACATACTTGAAAATAGCACCAAACTTGATTTGTTTTTCATCCATTATATAATGTACAATGCCTAAAATTAAGGTAGCCCAGCCTGCTGTAACCAACACAAAACTACTAGACCACAATGCTTTATTTATAGGAAACCAACTATTCCAAATCGTACCTAAGAGAATCATTCCAACACCTAATACGCTTAAAGCGACTAGCTTGTTCTTTTTATATTCACTCAAAACTTTACCAATTAGTATTCCTATAATGGCAGATACTATTGACGGCAATGTACTTACCAGTCCTTCTGGATCGTAATCTGGTTTATAAGTATGGCTTCCAAAAATTTTGACATCTAAATAATTTGCCCAATTGTTTGGAGCTCTGTCAAAGGTTGGCAGCTCTCCATTTAAAGGGACAAAGCCTAACCACACCCAATAACCTACTAAAACAGCCATAGCTATTGCCAACAACCCTTTCCAATTAAAATTTAAATTCAATACTGCAGCTATGAAAAACACCACTCCTATACGTTGTAAAACTCCAGGTATCCTCAACTCACTAAACGGTTTAAAAAAGGGTAAATAAGGTAAAAACCAGCCTAAGAATAATCCCAACCCTATAATTTTCATACTCCTAATCAATATTTTTTTATAGGTTTCAGCATTTTTAGGCTTATTTTTATAAGCGAAAGAAATGGAAATTCCCACGATAAATAAAAAGAAAGGGAATACTAAATCGGTTGGCGTATAACCATGCCAATCTGCATGTAATAAAGGTGCGTATACATGACTCCATGTACCTGGTGTGTTCACCAAAATCATAGCTACAATAGTAATTCCTCGTAAAACATCTACAGATGCTATTCTTTTTGCTTTCATGGACTGAATTTATAATTAAAAGATTTAAAATCGAAAAGATTCTTCGCTCCATTCGTTCCTCATTACCCCGAAGTCTCGGGACTGAATGACATTCGTTTGGCTTTTTTCTCTTCTCTTTATTCTTTTGTCTTTGAATTCTATTTTTTATTTAAACCTAATTTATGACCTGCAATCGCATAATATAGGATAATTGCATAACAAGGAATTAATATCCAATACCCTGAAGTTGCTGCAGAAGCAGAAGCAGAAGCCTCACTTAAACCTTGGCTAATCAATTCTGCTTTTTTACTATCTACTAATCTTCCATATAAAGGTGGAATTACAGCTCCACCTGCAATTGCCATAATTAACAATGCCGATGCCGTTTTTGTAAATTTGCCTAACCCTTCTAAAGTTAATGGCCATACAGCAGGCCAAACCAAAGCATTTGCAATACCTAAACCAGCGACAAACAAAATAGAAGTATAACCAGTGGTGTATAAAATTACAAACGAAAAAACAATACCTAATAAAGCACTTACTTTTAATGCTGTTGCTTGACTTATAATTTTAGGAATCAAAACAATACCCAATGCATAAGTACCTACCATGGCAAACAAAGTATACATTGCAAAGTATTTAGAAGTATCTCCATCAAAACCTAATGACAAGCCATAAACAATAATAGTATCTACAGCAACAACCTCAACACCTACATATACAAATAACGTAATTACACCTAACCATAAATGTGGAAACTGAAAAATACTTGTTTTTGTAGTTGCTCCATCAGCCGATTCTTCAATAGGATCTGCCTCTACATGCGGTAAAGGTGCTTTTCTGATTAATATGCCTAGCACAAATAAACTAACAGCCATTATAATATAGGGCATAACCACACTTTCTGCCATTTTATCTAACAACTGTGCTTTCTCAGCTGCATCAACTGTACTCAGTTTTTCATTAATCTCTTTAATACCAGACAATAATAATGCTCCAAAAATAAGGTTTGCTAAAGCACCTGCAACTTTATTAGAAATCCCCATAATAGCAATTCGCTTTGCCGCACTTTTTATAGGCCCCAGTATGGTAATGTATGGATTTGATGCTGTTTGCAACAAAGTCATCCCCAATCCTTGGATAAAAATACCAGTTAAAAACATCCAGTAGGTACGAGACCCAGCCGCAGGAATAAAAACCAAAGCTCCAATACCCATGATTATTAGCCCCATTGACATTCCTTTTTTATAACCTATCTTTTCAATCATCCAAGAAGCAGGAAGTGCCATAATAACAAAGGAGATATAAGATGCTGAGGCAACCATAAAAGCTTGTGCAGAAGTCAACTCATTCAATGTTTTCATATAAGGAATTAACGAGCCATTGATCCAAGTTACAAAGCCGAAAATAAAAAATAGTCCTGCTATAATCGCAATTGGGACTATCATGTTTTTCTCTTGTTGTGTTGATGTTGTAGTTTGTGACATGTTTTTAAGGTTAAATAATCTTAAGGGTTATAAATAATTGACCAATGTACTAAAATTATGCTATAATTGACATGAAAATTCTACAGCCAACACAAAACAAGGGTTAAACAAGCACTAAAAACCTATCAAAACAATTATTCTCTCCTTAAAATAATACGTTTTGCATGATTGACATATTTTCTACCAATAGGTATTCTCTTCGTAGAAACTTCAACTAGATTACCTTCAATACTTTTTACTTTATCTATAGCTATTGTGTAAGATCTATGTATTCTTAGAAAATTAGCATTGGGTAATTCTTCTGTAATTCCAGTCAATGATTTATGCACCAAATAATCGCCAAAGGCAGTAAATATTTTAATATAATCTTTCAAACTTTCTATATAAAAAATATCGTCAAATTGAATTTTAACTAATTTCTTATCTACTTTTAAAAATATATGTGAATCATCGTTAGCCTGAACATTTTCTTTTCCTCTTTGTAAATGTACTTTCTGAGTTATCTTATTAATTGATTTTAAAAATCTATTAAAAGGGATGGGCTTTACTAAATAATCTAACACGTCGAGTGTAAAGCTATCTACAGCATATTCTCTATAAGCAGTTGTTATAATAATATTGGGGCTAGATTCTAAATTCCGCACAAACTCAAGCCCATTCATTTTAGGCATATTGATATCTAAAAAAACAACATCTATGTCATCCTCTTCAAGTACAGGCAATGCATTGATAGGGTTTTTAAAAGATGCTACCAATTCAAAATTTTGAAATTCTAATAAATATTTTTCAATAATCTGGATTGCTAAGGGCTCATCATCAATAATGATACATTTAATTTTCACACATTTAATTTTTATAATTTATTTCATCAACTACGGGAATTGTTAATTCTACAACATACTTATTTTCTACAATATTTGTTTTGAGTATAAACTCATTAGGATACAACAATTGTAATCTTCTTTTCACATTTTCAATACCTATACCATGTTTCACATCAACATTAGCTAAAGTAGCAAAAGTATTCTCAACACAAAATAGGATACCATTTTCATTTTTTTTGAATACAATATTTACTTTTAAGTCTTCATTATCCTTCGCTCCATGTTTAAAACAATTTTCGATAAAAGGCAAAAAGAGTAATGGAGGTACAATAACATCATCAATATTTCCATTGATATTCAATTCTGACTTTACAGCATTGCCAAATCTTAATTTCTCCAATTCTAAATAACTATAAATATAATTAATTTCTTTTAACAAACTAATTTTTGGCTCTTTCACTTCATACAATATATATTGCATTATTTCAGACAGTTTTAGAATAACTTCAGGTGCCTTATCAGACTTTTCAACAGCTAAAGCATATAAATTATTCAATGTATTGAAAAAAAAATGCGGTTGAATTTGAGCTTTTAAAAAATTTAACTCAGAACGAAACTGAGCTTTTTGTAACTGTTCAGTTCTCTTTTTTTCAAAAACCCAATCAGCAGTCAACTTAATAGTAGTCACTAGAGCTACATCATAGATTCCTGTTAAAAAAACAATTATAATATGATTAAATGAATATGCTTTTTGAGGTGTGTTTGATTCTGGCCATACATTTTCATTTATAAAATAATAAATAAGCTCTGTTCTAACAATATAAAAAACACAAAGTGTTAGTGTAAAGCTTATAAGATAACTAACATATTTTCTTTTTAAAATAAACCTTGGAAACAAAAAATAAATATTAACATATACCAAAATCATACTCAAGGTAAATGTAACCAAGTTTGATTTAAAAGAATACCAATAGTCTTGATAATAACTACCCCATCTTATAACATTGAAAGTGAAGTAGCTAATCCAAAATGTAAGATGGTATTTTAAAGGTATCTTATAATTTGTGTTTTTAAGTATCTGTATCAATAAGAATTAGTTTAGCCACAAATATATATGTAAAAACTCTAATCATCCAAATTTTACAAGTCCCAAAAGAACTCATCCCCAAATAAATGTCATTCATTGTCAATTTAAAGCTGTTAGTATATTAATTTTTATTTCTGCTTTAATTATTCATAAATTTATCACTGCGTACGAATTAATTATAGAGAATAATTTATTTTTATGCAAATTTGAGTTAGTTTAGAAATAAACGGAAATTATTTTTTCCGTTTATTTTTTCTAAAAAATAAACAAATCAATACGTAACTACTTTGAACAAAAAAAAGATTACATACAGTCCTGCAGGAAAATTTGAAGAAACCAGATTTGAAAAAATACACAATGTCATTTTTGAAAATTCTAATGACGCATCTATCATAGTTGCTCTAGAAATTGCTGAATTGATTAAAAGTAAAGCCAACCAAAACAAAAACTGTATCCTTGGTTTAGCTACGGGTTCATCACCAATAAAAGTATATGAAGAGCTGGTTAGAATGCATCAAGAAGAAGGTTTGAGTTTCTCAAATGTAATTAGCTTCAATTTAGATGAGTATCTACCTATGGGGAAAGACAATCTTCAAAGCTATCATTACTTTATGCATGAACATCTTTTTAATCATATTGATATTTTACCAGAAAATATTCATGTTCCTGATGGTACTGTTGATAAGAATGGTGTCTATCAATATTGTATAGATTATGAACTAAAAATTAAAGAAGCTGGCGGCTTAGATTTCCAGTTACTCGGTATCGGAAGAACAGGTCACGTAGGCTTTAACGAGCCAGGCTCACACTATAACTCTGGCACAAGAAGTATTACATTAGATCACATCACCAGAGTTGATGCTGCACCTTCATTTTTGGGAATTGACAACGTACCTAGAAAAGCCATTACCATGGGTATTGGTACGATTAGAAGAGCTAAGAGAATTGTATTATTAGCTTGGGGAATCAACAAGTCACAAATTATTAAAGAGACTATTGAAGGCGAAATTTCTTCTGATGTACCAGCAACGTATCTCCAAACACATGAAAACACAACTTTTATACTCGACAATGAAGCGTCCTTAGATTTGACCAGAGTTAAAACACCATGGTTAGTAACCTCTTGTGTTTGGACTAAAGATTTGAAAAGAAAAGCGGTGGTTTGGCTAAGTGAACTACTCAATAAATCAATCTTAAAATTAACCGACAAAGATTATAACAACAATGGCATGTCTAGTCTTATTGCAGAAGAAGGTTCTGTTTACGATTTAAACATAAAGATGTTTAATGTATTGCAACACAGTATTACTGGATGGCCTGCGGGGAAACCAAATGCAGATGACACCAACAGACCAGAACGTGCAAACCCTGCGAAAAAGCGTGTGCTTATTTTTAGTCCGCATCCTGATGATGATGTTATTTCTATGGGAGGCACTTTTGATAGATTGGTTGAGCAAGGGCATGAAGTACATATAGCTTATCAAACTTCTGGAAACATTGCCGTTTCTGATGATGAAGCTTTGAAATTTGCTGAAGTCAGCAAGACTTTATGCGATTCAGATAGTGTAAAAAATATCATTCAAAATATTCAAGATAAAAATGAACATAGCAAAGACAGCTTAGAGGTACGGAAATTAAAAGGATTAATTAGAAAAAGTGAGTCTTTAGCTGCAACAAGATATATGGGTGTGCCCGATGAAAATGTCCACTTTTTAAATTTACCATTTTACGAAACAGGAACTGTAAAAAAGAATAAATTATCTGATGCTGATATAAAAATAATGAGTTCTTTAATTGATGATATCAAACCGCATCAAATCTATGCTGCTGGAGATTTAGCAGATCCGCATGGCACTCACGAAGTTTGTTTAAATGCTTTATTTGAAGCACTTAAAGAACTCAAACCAAACAAATATATGGATGATTGCTGGGTTTGGCTATATAGAGGAGCTTGGCATGAATGGGAAACCTACGAAATTGAAATGG
>CAYRZY010000053.1:0-14372 GCA_964428855.1 uncultured Flavobacteriaceae bacterium | reverse complement strand
TTAATGAAGCTTGGAAAGTTGCCTCAGAAGAAATGTACAAAGCAGAACAAGAAGCAGGTGGAGCACAAGGACCAGAAGCAGGAGCTGAAGGAGCTGCACCTGAAAGTGATGATGTACAAGATGTAGATTTTGAAGAAGTGAAAGAAGACGAGTAGTCTCTTTAACCTGAAAGAATTCCCTGACACTCTCTGCGTCTAGGGTTTCCTTTTCACCTCTCCTTTGATGAGGTCTTAATCGCTAAATACGATTATGGGTGAGTGAAATTAATGAAAAAATCCCGTTAGATATCTAACGGGATTTTTTTATCGGTAGGGTTTAGTTACCTAGCTGAAATTGGGTGTTTAGCGATTGTTTTGTTGTTGTCTAACTTTAAAAGTTAGATTGGTTTATTAATAACTGTAAAAAGTTAGATTTAGTATATTTTACTTGTAAAATATTTGAGTAAAATAATATTTGTTATTAGAATTTTTGATTGCAGCAATACCTGTATGTGTATAATCGCCTTCAATATTTTTTCTATGTGCAGTACTTTTTATCCATGTATTTACGACACTTTTTGCAGTTTGAAAACCATAGGCAACATTCTCACCAATTCCTGTAGCATTTTCAGAAGTTCTTAAAGTATTTGATCTTTTTTTGAAATTGTCATGACTGGCTGTGTTTTTAAAAACCATATATTCTGTATGTTGAGTAGCTAAATCATCAGCAGTAGCAATTCTAACCAAAGGTTGTAATCCGATACCTTCTCTATGTTGATTTACCAATACAAAAATGTCATTGGTAATTCCAGATTGGGCATTTTCTTGTATTTCACTGCTATCATCTTCAGAACAAGAAGCTACTGAAATAAGTACTAGCAATACGATGCTAAATTTTAAAAAGGTTGATTTCATTGTTTTTAGGTTGATTGTTAGTATACTATAACTGTAAGAATTAAATTTTAGTATTTTATATCTGTAGGTATTTTACTCAAGAATTTTTATAAAGAATACTTTTTTCTGTGAAACTCTGAGACAACTCTGTGTATCTCTGTGAAATAATATATTTTCTTCATCAAAATAATTTACCTTTGTTAGTCAAATAATTTAACCATTGACCTTAAAAGCCTATACATCTGAATTTCGTTACAATCTAAAACTAGCATATCCCGTAATATTGGGTATGTTAGGGCATACTTTGGTAGGTTTTATAGATAATATTATGGTAGGGCAATTAGGCACAGCTGAGTTGGCAGCCGTATCATTAGGAAATAGTTTTATTTTTATAGCTATGTCTTTAGGGATTGGTTTTTCAACCGCGATAACTCCTTTAATGGCAGAAGCAGATGGAGAGAAAAATATCCAAAAAGGAAGAGAGGCTTTTACTCACGGACTCATACTATGTACTGTTTTAGGAATCGCTTTATTCTTATTGATATTAGGTATTAAGCCTCTCATGTACCACATGGATCAACCAGAAGAAGTCGTAACTTATGCAATGCCTTATTTAAATTTGGTAGCTTTTTCTTTAATTCCATTGATTATATTTCAAGCATTTAAACAATTTGCAGACGGCTTATCACAAACTAAATATTCCATGTGGGCAACCATTTTAGCAAATGTGGTTAATGTAGTATTAAATTATGTTCTTATTTTCGGAAAATTCGGATTTCCAGAAATGGGAATTATTGGTGCTGCCATTGGTACATTAATTTCTCGTGTTGTTATGTTGCTATTTATTTGGATGGCATTAAAGTCTAAAGATAAATTTAAACCTTATTTTGAGCGTTTTCGTTTTTCGAACATTAAAAAATCTATTCTAAAAAAAATTATCAATTTAGGCTTTCCATCTGCCTTACAAATGTTTTTTGAAGTTGCTGTTTTTACTGCGGCCATATGGTTGTCTGGAGCCTTGGGTAAAAATCCGCAAGCAGCAAATCAAATAGCCTTAAATTTAGCATCAATGACCTTTATGGTAGCTATGGGTTTAGGAGTTGCTGCAATGATAAGGGTAGGGAATCAAAAAGGATTACAAAACTTTACTGATTTACGCCGTATTGCCATGTCTATCTTTTTATTGACAATTTTTATAGAAATTATTTTTGCAGCTGTATTTATGCTATTCCATAAAGAATTGCCAAAATTATATCTTGATGAGCATGATTTGGTCAATCAAATAGATAATTTTAAAGTGATAGCTCTTGCTTCTAAATTGATTTTGGTTGCAGCTGTATTTCAAATCACTGACGGAGTACAAGTAGTGGTGTTAGGAGCATTACGAGGTATGCAAGATGTGAAAATTCCTACAATAATTACTTTTATAGCCTATTGGATTATAGGTTTTCCGATAAGTTATTTTTTAGGAAAAGAAAATATGTATGGCAGTGTAGGTATTTGGTTAGGGCTTTTGGCAGGTTTGACGGCATCTGCAATTATGTTGTATATTCGATTTAATTATTTAACAAAAAAACTCATCAATCAAACAGTATAATCAATGGGTATTGTTCAAAAACAATCATTTACCAACAGTCTTATTCTTTTTTTAGGCTTTGCCATTGGCGGAATAAATGTATTGTTTTTATACACGAAATTTTTGCATGAAGATTATTATGGCTTAACTGCTTTTTTACTTTCAACAGCAAATATTTTATTGCCCTTGATGGTGTTTGGTATGCAATATACCATTGTTAAATTTTTTAGTTCGTATCAAACAAAACTTGAACAAGATCAGTTTTTAACCACTTCACTTTTTATCCCTTTATTGGTAATTATACCTTTAGCCTTCTTTGGAGCAATTTTTTATGAAACCATTGCTGAATGGATTTCAAAAGAGAATATTATTATCAAGCCCTATACCTATCTTATTTTTGTCATTGCCATTTTTATGGGATACTTTGAAGTGTTCTATGCATTTAGTAAAGTGCAATTACAATCAATTTTTGGAAATTTTATTAAAGAGATATTTGCCAGAGTTTGTGTCACATTTTTATTAATAGCAATTTATTTTAAATGGATAACTAATGAGCAATTCATTTATGCCATAGTAATTGTTTATGGAGTTAGAATGCTAATTATGCTACTTTATGCTTTTAGTATTTATAAACCACAGTTTGTTTTTAAACTACCAGCAAATATTAAAGAGATTGTATCCTATTCATTCTATATTATTTTGGCAGGATCAGCAAGTGGAATTTTATTAGATATTGATAAATTTATGATTCCACAAGTCCAAAAAATAGCCGAAGTAGCCTATTATTCAGTAGGTATTTATATAGCATCGGTAGTTGCCATTCCGTCAAGAGCAATGCAACAAATTATCAATCCACTTACGGCAAAAGAACTCAATGCTAACAATTTTGACGAGGTAAGTAAATTGTACAAGAAAAGTTCAATAACACTTTTAATTGGTGGTGGCTTATTGTTTTTGTTAATCAATTTAAATGTAAATGATTTGTATGCATTTATTGGTAAACCAGAATATGCAGTAGGAGGGATGATTGTTTTGATGATTTCAATTGCTGAATTATATAAATTAGCCTTAGGGACCAATGGTGCTATTTTAACCAATTCAAATCATTATAAAATATTCTTCTATTTTTCAATAGCTATGGCAATTAGTGTCATTGTTTTAAATAGGTGGCTTATTCAATTGATTGGGATAGATGGAGCTGCATTGGCAACATTGATTGTTGTCTTGGTATTTAGTACCTTTAAAATAATCTATGTACAACAAAAATTGCAACTACAACCTTTTACAAAAAATACGCTGGTAGTGTTATTTGTGATTCTAATCCTGTTTTTCGCCTTTTATTTTATTGAATTTCCATTTCATCCTTTAGTCAATATTGCAATCAAAAGTTTAATAGTTACTATCATTTATATATTGATTGTATTCAAATTAAATATATCAGAAGATGTCACTACTATTTTGAAGAGTTATTTAGCTAAAGTAAAACGCCCATAATAATCTTAGTTAGAACTTTTATCAATAAAAAATCCTGCATCACTTCTGATAACAGGATCTTTAACCTTCTTTTCTTTCCTCTAGCAATCCAAGGATTTTTAAATTCTTTAAAACTAAATTTTAAAAGAATTAATTTTTTCAATGTGCAAATGTATATAATTTTTTAGAATTAATAATTCTTAATAGATTTTTTTTTAAAATTAATTAAAAGATAATTTTATCTTTATATGAAACTAAAGTTACATATCAATTCTACTATTAGGTTTAATTTTGCCTTATCAAATTATATAAAAACAATAAAATGAAGAATATAAGAATATCAGTTTTGACAATTACTTTTACATTATTAGGAATAATGTCTATAAAAGCTCAAGAGAAAAAAGATATAACAGATGCATTTAAACCAACAATTAATATAAATGGAAGAATACAGTATGATTTTGAATTTTTAAAAAGATCTAATGAAGATGACGCTTTAAATGAGAATGAATTTAGAAGGGTGCATTTTTCTGTTGCAGGAAATGTTGCAAAAAAATTAAAGTATAAAATTGAGACTGATTTTGCACATGGAAAATTAGGTTTTAGAGATATGTATTTAAAATACACAGGAGGGAAATTTGGAAATTTTGTTATTGGTAGTTATACAGAACCTACAAGTTTAAACATGGTGACAAGTAGTAAATATATTTCATTTAATGAAAGAGCGATGTTAATAGCTTTACAAAATTTTAGATGGGGTTCAGGTTTTCACTATGAGAATTTTGGATTATTGAAAGGTAGAATAGGTTTTCAAATGGCATTAACAAATAATGGACTTAATGATGAAGGTTTTGTAGATTATTCATTGGAAGATGGGTTCAATTTTATTTCTAGAATTACTGGGACTATAATGAATAATAAAGAAAAACATCAGTTAATACACCTAGGAATAAATTATGATAATAGACCTTATAAAGATTTAAAGTTTAGACCTGAAAATCACTTAGGTGATAAATATCATTATGTTTTTCCTAATGGAGATACTAGGCAAGCATTAGGCTTAGAACTAGGTACTACTTTTGGACCACTATCAATACAAGGAGAGTATAAAACTCAAAAGGTAGATGCTCCAGATATGGATTATCAATTAGATAGTTATTATGTATTTGCAAGTTATTTTATTACAGGAGAATACAGACCTTACAAACATGCTGCTTTTGGAAGAGTTAAACCTAAGAAAGATATTGATAATGGTGGTCTGGGAGCTGTAGAAGTATTGGCTAGATATTCAAATATGGATGTATCTCAAGATGTGATAAATAACAATGTAGGTTTGCCATCTACAATAAATAATATTTCTCTAGGGTTAAATTGGTATCTAAATTCACGTGCTAGACTGATGTATAATTATGTTATTTCGGATGATGGGAATGAAGTTTTAGGAAATCTAAATCAACATTTATTTAGAGTACAGATAGATTTTTAAAATACTATATAACTAATTGTAACTTAAGATTTAAGTTAAAATTTATTAGCCTATAATAGGCTTACAATTAAACAAAAGAATCAATTATGAGTAAATTTTCAATAAAGAACTTGTTTAAAAATCAATGGTCTTATGTATATGCTGGTGTGCTGTTTGCAGTAGCACAAGTAATCTATATGTTGGCTATATGGTTTTATAAATCAGGAGAAGGTAAAGAACCCAACTTAATGCACATTAGTGTAACTACCGATTTAGGTAGAATGTTTAGAGGTTTAGAAGTATTTGTAAATAATATATTCGGAGTCTACTCTGAATTGTATGGTAACTATGGTGTAGATGTAGCAGGGAATATTATACCAGAAGGTGGTGTTTTTACACCAGGAATTGGTTGGCCAATTGTAGGGATGATACTCGGTGGTTGGATAGTGACTAGAATGGAAAACGAAAGCAGAACATGGGTGTATTATTCTAAAAAAGCCTTAATCGTTTCTTTTGTAGGGGGGGCATTTTTTAGTTATGGAACACGTATGGCTGGTGGTTGTACATTAACGCATTTAATGGGTGGAATTCCTTTTATGGGTATCCGTTCTTTTGGTTCGGTAATTTTTATGGCAATGGGTGGTGCGTTAGGTTTTCTTTTTATGGAGAAAATGGGCTTGGCCAATTATTTTAAACATCAAGAAACAAGAGCTTATGTTGAGAATGCTGATGCGGGAGAACAAGCTACTTTAAAGGAAGGATATAATTGGAAGAAAAATCCAGTGTTCTGGATAGCTTTATCATTTACCGTATTGTTTTTAGGATCTGCTTTATATGGTGCATTTACTGGTGTAGAAAGTATGCAGCATTTAAAAAACGGAGAATTGATTGCTTTTGGTAAATCTGTAGCAGATAGAAATCTACTGTTTGTAATCTTAACATTGCTTGCAGGAACTGTTGCAGGTATTGCTTTATCAAAAAGTGGATACGGAACAGAATGTGCTTTGGTCGCTTTAGAAACTTCTGGAGATATGACTAAGAAAGATGAGAAGTATGCCAAAATGGGTGTTCCAAAAATTACAAGAACATTAATGCGAAGTAATTCACCAATAATAGGAGTAGTAACTACTTGGGTATTAATGTTGGTATTTATGTTGATTGCTTGGTCCTTTTTTAATGTTTCTCCAGCATTAGGTACAGGTCTAAAAGCAGGTTTAACCGCAGGTAATTTTATTGGTGGTTTATTCCTTGGCTTTGGTGCAGTAACCTTAATTGGTTGTGAAATTAGATCGTATATGAGAATTGGTATGGGGTATTTAAATACCTTGGTTGGTTTTGTAGGTTTTGCTATAGGATACTTACCGTATACTTTATTTTCTCATGCACATAAAGACTTTTTAGATGCTACCGTTTTATTCGGTACGCATAAAGATGGTTCTCCGGGATTGATTTCTACAAAAAGAGAAATCTATTCTTTGATTACTGATGATCCAACCCTACAAAAAGTAATCATGTTTGCTTGGATGTTATTATTAATCGGATTTCTTATGTATTTATTGAAAAAAGGAGCAAACAATATCGGATTAAAACCCGTACAACTTGTACATTTAAATACAGAAGATATTCAAGGAGCAATTGAAGAGGGACAAGAGAATGGAAAGATAGGAGGAGTAGATGCACCGATGCCAGTTCCTGTAGCATCGTATGCCAAAAAATAGTCAAGGTTTTTATAGACTTGACTTATGATGATTATTTTAGTTGAAGTGGATAGATTAATTTCTATCCACTTTTTGTGTGTGAGATACTCTTTAGAGAATCTGCAGAGCATAGTACTCTAAAGAGTTAACTGAACCAGACTGTTCGGTAGGCAGGCTAATCTCGTTCTACAGCTAATCTTGTTTATATCTATGCTATCGCATTAGCTTTTAGTTAACAATTTTTACAAAAATTTAAATAGTTATAATCAATTAATTACGATTATTTTGAAAAAATATTTCTTAACTGTGGGGGGAATTTTTAAAACTTAATTGTTTTAATTATGTAACAATAAAAAATTAGATTAGATGGAAAATACATTCAAAATAGGAGAAATTGTAGTTTGTGTAGATGCAAGTAGAAGATGGTACAAACTTGGAGGATTAAAACAGAACGAAATGTATACAGTAATAGGACATAATTCTTATGATGATGGTCTAATTTTAGAAGAAGTTAAGAGTCCTTGTAGTGGGCAACAAGCATATAAAGCAGATAGATTTAGAAAAGTAGATTATGATTTTGCTGAAAATATAATAGAACAAATGTTAATACCAATAGCAGCTTAATTTAAGCTAGAGGAATAGATAATTTAAATGCTAAAAGCCTAAACTAATTATATTAGTTTAGGCTTTTAGCATTTAAATAAGAAAGGTGAAATAGTTAATTAACAACCTTCTTCACCACTATCTTTAGCATTAATATTGTTTCCTTTTAGGGGCATTCCGTTAGATTTCCAGTCCTTAATACCTTTGTCTAAATTATAAACTGTAAAGCCCATTTTTTCTAACACTTTCATAGCTCTACCGCTTCTTCCACCAGAACGACAGTAGATCAATACAGGTGTTTTCTTATCTAGTTTTTCAAATTCTGTTTTAAAATTGTCATTTTTATAATCAATCATAACAGCACCAGGAATATGGAACTCTTCATATTCTTTTGATGTTCTTACATCAATTAATTTTCCAACCTGTCCTAAAATAGCATTGTTGAAATTGTCAACATCTAAATGACGAATATCTCCTTTTACTTCTAGGGTTTTCAAAGGCTTGTTGGCTGCCTTCCATGATTTGATACCCTGATCTAAATTATAAACCTCTGTAAATCCTAAGGCACTCATAGCATACATGGCTCTTGTTGCTCTATTTCCAGATCTACAATAGATGGCAACGGGTTTCTCATTGCTAATTGTCATTAATGCATTCTTAGCAAAATGTCTGTCTTTCCAATCGACATTAATAGCACCTTCAATATGACCTTCTGCAAATTCTTTTGCAGTTCTAACATCAACCAACGTAACTTTTTCGTCTTTAATTAATTTTTCAAACATGTCAACATCAGCTTGATGGCCTTTACCAGTAGTAGTCTCAGCTTTAGGAGCTTCAGTTTTTAATTGCTCTTGTAATTTTTTATTTGCGGAATTATCTTCTGTAATGACGGACATTTTATCAGCATTCCATCCTTTATAGCCAGAAGTTAAATCATACACATCATTAAAACCTAATGCTTGCATAATAAATGCAGCTTTACCACTTCTATTCCCAGAACGACAGTAAATCAATACTGGTTTATCTTTTGCAATAGCAGAAATATACGAAGGAAATGTTCTTTTCTTAAAATTAATATTTACAGCACCTTCTATATGTCCTTTTGCAAATTCTTCTGGAGTTCTTACATCTACAAGAGTTCCTATTTCACCATCAATTGCTTTTTTAAATTCAGCTACAGATGCTTTGTGAATTGTTCCTAAATTTTCAGGAGCAATTGCTTTTACTATTTCTACAATTGGAGGATTGCTAGCGAGTGCTCTAGTTCTAATTTCATCAGCGTTTTTACATGAGTTTGTTGAAAATATAACGAGTATAAGAACCAAACTAAGATTAATTATTTTTTTCATTTGTTTAAAATTAATTTATATTTTGAGAAACAAAAATAATACTTTTGTTTAGTTTTTGTGTAAGCAAGGTTACATAAGAGATGTTTTTATCTTTATATTCTAAGAGAATTTAATTTTAAGTAACATTTATTGCATTAATAATGGATAAAAATGTCTTTTTTTGTATTGTACAATAAAAAATATAAGAAAATATGGATTATATATTTCCGCTAATTGTAGGATTTGGATTTGCTTTTATTGGCTTAATAGCACCTTCAATGTTAAATATGACAGCTGCTAAAACAAGCTTAGATAAAGGAAGGAAAGCTGGAGTGTTATTTGCTGCAGGGGCAGCTTCAATGGTGATTGTTCAAGCATCTATTGGTGCTTATTTGGCATATATTTTTACAGCAGATCAATTTGCTGAATATGAAAAAATATTGGGTATAGCTGCGTTTTTTGTGTTATTAGGATTGTCAGTATTTTTTTTTATGCAAGCACGCAAAAAGTTTAAAGCTGAAGGGAAAGATAAAAAAGGAAGTACATATGTTGTTGGCTTAGGTATGTCTTCATTAAATATGCTAGCTGTTCCTTTTTATTTTGGAATTGCTGAAAGTTTTCAAAGTAATGTTAATTTTTCTTTAGAAGAACCATTTAGATATTTATATGTAATAGGTGCTGTATTAGGTGCTTTTTCATTGTTTTCGATATATGCTAATTTTGCAAATATTATTACAAAAAGAGCATCATTCATTGCCAAGAATATTAATTATGTACTAGCAGGTTTGTTTGTTGTTTTAGCCATTGTTTCGTTAATTAAAGCTTTATTTTAAATACTATTAATTGTTTTGTTTATCTGAAGTGCAGTAAAAGTGTTGAGGTCTTAATAAGTTCATAATGTGTTTGTAGTTAACCGAAGCAATTTGCGTTTTAGTGTAAATTAATTATTATCTTTGCGACTAAGCCTTAAAATTATAATAATATCCCCATGATTGAAGCTATTATATACAACTTAAATAGAGGCGTTAAATTATTAAACTCTATTACTGATACTCAGTACAGCGATACTTCTATAAAGCCGTATCACTCTAGTATTGGCGGTCATATGCGTCATATTTTAGATGTTTTTGATTGTATTTTTGAAGGCTTAGATTCTAAACAAGTTGATTTAACTGCAAGAAAACGAAATGAATTGGCAGAACAAAAAACAGCTTTTGGTTTGGTATATTTTCAAGAAACAATAAAAAAGTTAGAGTCTTTAAAAAATATAGATTTAAACCAAGTTGTCGAGGTTTCTGATGATTTAGGTTTAGGAACAGTTGTTGCTAATTATACATTATCCTCTGCATTAATACAAGCACATAGTCATGCCATTCATCACTTTGCAAGTATTGGATATATTATTTACCAGTTAGGTATTGAGATGCCTGATGAAGATTTTGGTTACAACCCTACAACACCTAAAGGAGCGTTAGAAGCTTAAATTATAAGTTTGCCGATGCAGAGCTTATAATTTGAACATCACCCTTTCTGAGGACAGAACCATTCCCAACATTCATAGAGTCAATACGAAAAGACTGATAGTAGTTTGATCCAGTTGTACCTCTAAACCTCAAGTAAATATGATTGTCACTTCCAACATATTGTGTGATATTAAATTCTGGATCACCACTATTCGTATTCGATGTACTAAGTAGAGCACTTCCATCTTTATAGCAATAACCAACCCAAGTAATGTCAATTACTTTGCTTGCTCCATAGCGATAGCCTGTTGCTTTGATATGATACATGTCATTATGGGTATCAATTTTATAGGGTAACTTGATATGTATATAATTATTATCATTTGTATTTGTAAAGAATGTAGCAATACCATGAGACACAATACAACTACCATTATTAGGGCTGTTTCCAAACATAGATTGGTTTTCACCTTCAACCAATACATTGTTTTCAACTACGTTTGAAGAATTTTGCCATGTGGCTAATCCATTAGCATCAGAGGTTAAAATTTTTCCAGTCCCAGGAGTACCCCCCGTAATTTTTACTTGACCAGCTACTTCTAGTTTAGTACTTGGATTTGCTGTGCCAATTCCAATATTTCCATTGTTTTGTACCGTAAATTGTGCATTTGATATTTGAGCAACACTCTCATTACCAGTTTTATTGGCCACGGCTATGATAAATTTTCCATCATGGTCTGTATATGGGTTACCAAAAAACCAATCTTTAGTTTGTCCAAATGAAAAAATTCCAGCACCTCTATAGTCATTATGAGAATATAAATGTATTCCAGAAGCCACATAATTTAAACCTCCGTCAGCTCTAGAGTTTATTCTCCCATTTACATCTAGTTTTGCACTTGGTGATGTAGTGCCAATACCCACATTGCCTAAGTTTGTAATAACAAACATATTTCCGCTTCTATCTCCTCTATCATTTACTTCAAATAAATTTTCTGCCTGATTGACAACGCCAGATATTGCTAAAGGCACTGTTGATCTGGTCAAAGGACCTATATTCATTCTAGCACCTAAATTACCTATGCCACCAACACGTGTTTGACCACCTTGAGAGTTTAATTCTACAATTCCAGCTCCAGAAGTTCCAACAGTTAACCAGTCTGACCCACCGTTAGATTGTACAATTAAAGATCCATTTTCTGTTCCACCTCCAATGGTTAATTTAGCATCGGGAGAGGTAGTTCCAATACCCACATTTCCACTTACTGCAGAATATTGATTGTTTCCAGATATTGTCCAATTTTCATTAGTTCCAGATGCAATTACCCATGTGGTTCCATCATAAACATATGTTTTATGGGTGTCTGTATTAAAAACTAAAGCTCCTACTTCAGGAGAAATAGCATTAATTTCTGCAGTAGTACCTGAATTTAAAATGAGAACTCCATTTGGATCGAGTTGAGCATAGTTAAATTGAAAAATTAGTATAGTGATGGTTAAGATTAAATTTTTCATGATTTGTTTAGTTTGAAGAATTCTATTTTTAGTAGTTGATATACACCCAACCTTTATAAACTTTATTTTCTTGAGTGATTTTATCTTTTATTTTAAGAATGAAATAATAGGTGCCTACGGGTAATAGGCCACCTTTTTTATAAGTATTTCCATTTTCAGAAACTCCTCCCCAAGTATTGTCGTAATTTTCTTTTATATAAACATTATTTCCCCATCGGTCAAAAATTTCGATATCATTATCTTGGCTTAAATCCAATCCTGCAATTTCAAAATGGTCATTCATACCATCTCCATTAGGAGAAAAACCCGTATTGATAGTAAATTCATTTCCACTTGGCTCTGTTGCAATAGTTAATGCGACATAATTGTCTGGAATAAAAGATAAAGAAGTAATTGTACCATCGTCTAGATCTCCATAGACTTCATTTTTACCTAAGCTTTCCCATCTTAGTGTTGTCTCATTCCAACCAACTACATGAAGCAATTCAATGTCATCCGTTAAGTTATCGATATCACTATCTGCATCCCACGTAAGTGTAACTTCAACTTCCTGATCTCCATTTAAATCCCAAAATTCTTTATCATTCACTTTAGATAGGATAGGAGTGAAGCTATTCGTATCAAAGGTAGATGCAAAGGTTGTTGGGCTATTAGGATCTTCAAAAAAGTAAGCACTTTTAAACGTTGTTATTGTATTGGGTTTAGAGATTGATAAAGGTCTTAATTTATCTGCATCACCTATAGGGAATGTAAATTCTACATTACCAAACAATCCGGCATAACCGTCTACATGTTCAGAATCACTATCGCCAGCATAAGTAGCTTGTAAAAAATCTAATGTAACGCCAATATCATTTCTAGGTGTAAAAACCTTGCCTGTAATAAAGTCAAGATTATTATAAACACCTATTGAAGTTTGTAAATTTAAACCATCTGTAATGTCAATTTCCATGTCTAGAAATTCCGCTATAGATGTGCCAGATACATTTAACTGTGTATCGCCATAAAAACCTGCCAAACCTAAGTTATGGTCAAATGTACCATCATTAATTAGATGGGTATGAAAGCCTATTTTACCTTCATCATGTATTTGGATTTCTCCAAAATTATGAAAAGCTGTTTGTGCTGTCGTTATATGAATTGCACAAATAACGACAGCAATACTTAAGCTTATATTTTTTAGCATGATTCTATTCATTTTAAAAGTCTAAAACAGAGAACATAAATTCTGAGTTATAATCATCTCTATCACCAGCACCATCATCATTATCACCAATATTAACACTGAAGCCAGCTGTAGTTTGGTTATAATATGTGATTCCTGGATCATCATTACCTGCACCATTTCTATCTGGTTGTGATAATTGAATGATATAATTTGCATCTGGCATAGCCGTTGTAAATGTAATTCGGTAGTCACCAGTACTTGTTCTTGTTACTGTTGCACCTTTAATTTTTGCAGCTGTACCATTAGCTCTTACTTTCCCCATTGCTTTTATCGGGCTAAAAGTAGTAGGGTCTGCCCAAGAAGCAGTACCATTCGCATCACTTACCATGACTTTTCCTGTACCTTGTGTGCCATCTACCACACGAATTTTACCTTGTACATGTAGCCTTTGACTAGGGTTTGTGTTTCCTGTACCAATACCTACATTACCCGTGGCTCCATCAATACGCATACGTGTATTGCTATTAGATTTGAATAACATATCATTTCTTACAGCAGCAACTGCATGACTTGCTCCGTAGAGTTGAATGTTTGCTCCTGTAGTATTACTATAACCTCCAGAAATATTTTTAGATGAAGTGTTATTTTGAGCAAATAAATTATTACTTCTAATATTTCCGTTTACATGGAGTTTTTGACTAGGGTTTGTAAGCCCGATACCTACATTACCACTGGTACGATAGACATTACTTCCTGTTCGAGTCCAATAATTACTAAGACTTGCAAGGTTTACACTTTTTACATTACCTCTTTGTAAATTTAGAGTTAATAAATTTCCAATTAAAGTAAAAGCTGCAATTTGTTGGTTGTCTGTATTTGCAAAACCTGATAAATTAACACTATTTCCATTTTCAATACTTAAAGCATTACCTATTAATGTTAATTTTTGATCATCTGTTGCTGGGTCACCTGCTGGGCCTTGTGGGCCAACTGGACCTTGAATACCTTGATCACCAGTTGCTCCTTTGTCTCCATCAGCACCTTTATCACCAGTTACACCTTTATCCCCGTCAGGTCCTTGAATACCAGCAATACCTTGATCACCAGTTGCTCCTTTGTCACCATCAGCACCTTTATCACCAGTATCACCCGTTACACCTTTATCACCGTCAGGTCCTTGAATACCAGCAATACCTTGATCACCAGTTGCTC
>CAYRZY010000052.1:5365-14429 GCA_964428855.1 uncultured Flavobacteriaceae bacterium | reverse complement strand
AGTAAACACAACACCTTTGTAAAGAAAATG
This sequence comes from uncultured Flavobacteriaceae bacterium, assembly GCA_964428855.1. GTDB lineage: Bacteria > Bacteroidota > Bacteroidia > Flavobacteriales > Flavobacteriaceae > Aureibaculum. The sequence continues at coordinate 14,399 of CAYRZY010000052.1, read as the reverse complement.
AAAAGTTTACGTATAAAAAGTCAATACACACTTATTGATACTGACAGTCAAGGTAATGGTTTGTCAGATGTAGGTGCTATGGGTATCTCATTGAATGAATTTGAACCTTTTGGTATCAATGACATACAAGGTACTATTTTTACTAACAATAAGCCTTTAGTAAGAATTGAAGGGGTACAAACCGATGCCTATTATACAGATAGAATTTATCCGTTAGTCTACAAAAACTATCCGTTAGATGGTACAATTTATGTAAATAGAGAAGAAAGTGTTTTAGGTTTACCTCCTGTAAGGTCTATGAGGCTTTCAAATTCTTATCGTTTTTACACTAATAACAATCCGAATCATAATTTTTTAAGGAATAACTTCCCTTTTCAATGGCATTTAGCATTGGCTTATAAACAAGATTTTAGCTATCTACAACGTAAAATTCTTAAGAAATATCCGACTATTACACAATCTATTCATGATAAATATGGGTATATTATTCAAAGCGTATTTCCATATCTAAATAGAGAGATTTATAAAACAAAAGTAGAATATATTTTACCAAACAAAACATCTGGTAATTCAACATTTATAAACTATAAAAATGAATTTTAATAAAACAGTTTTTATTTTTATAATTACAATGTGTATAAGCATTTCAACCGTTTATGCACAAGATAGTATTCAACAAGCTGAAATACCAACAGTAATTATCAAAGCTAGAGCTAAAAAAGATAAAATAATGCTCCGTTGGGGTGTGAACAATAAATATGCTTGGAAATATGGTAATGAGTATGGGTATATAATAGAAAGAACCACCATTTTACGAGATGGAAAACCTGTAACAACACCTACAAAAATTATACTAACAGGTACTGCTATTAAACCGAAACCTCTTCCTGCATGGGAAAATTTTGTTGCAAAAAACAATATGGCTGGAGTTGCAGCACAAGCTATCTATGGTGAAGATTTTGAAATGAATGACAAAGACAATAGCAATAAAGTGTTGCGTGTCATTCAATTAAGTGAAGAACTAGACCGTAGATTCGGATTTTCATTATTTGCTATAGATCAAGATTTTGAAGTAGCACAATTTGCTGGTTTAGGTTATGTAGATACTGATGTCAAAGCCAATGAGAAATATCTCTATAGCATTAAATCAGCTGTACCTAAAACTATTTTAGACATTAAAGATTCTGGTGTATTCATCAGCCCTTCTGAAGAAGGAGCTTTACCTATACCTATTGATTTTGTTGGTTACTATTATAAAAAATCGTTTTTACTGTCTTGGGAATATGATCTGCTATTACCTTATTATACCACCTACGATTTAGAAAAATCAGAAGACGGTATCAATTTCAAGAAAATAAATAAAATGCCTATTACAAAACTGGCAGACAATAAATCTTCTGGGGTTACTTATACAGATAGTCTTACACAATTCAATAAAAAATATTGGTATCGTATAGTAGGGCTTTCAGTATTTAATGAAAAAAGTAAGCCTTCAAAAGCTATTGAATTGATTGGTTATGAAAGTCTCAAATCTAAACCCTTTTTTAAAGAAAATGTAGATATTTCTGACAAAGAGGTACTGCTAGAATGGACATTCCCTACAGAAGAAGAATCTTTGGTAAAACAATTTAACTTATTGCGTGCTGAAGATGCCTTAGGTCCTTATTCTATAGTAAAAGAAGGGATACCACCATCGGTAAGAACCTATAACTACAAACAATTAGAGCGTATCAATTTTTTCAAACTAAATGTTATTGCAAAACAAGGTGAAAATGTAATGTCTTCACCCAATATGGTAAAACCTGTAGATTCTATCCCTCCTGTAAAGCCACTGGCATTAATTGGAACCATAGATACATTAGGTGTTGTAAAATTGTCTTGGCAAGCCAATACAGAAAACGATTTAAAAGGCTATAAAATTTTTAGAGCCAACAGACCCAATCAAGAATTTACCATGCTAAATAAATATAGTAAACCTGAAACTACTTTTATAGATACCATAAACGTCAAATCATTTAATAAAAATGTATACTATAAGATTATGGCATTAGACAAGCATTACAATCAGTCAGAACCTTCTAAAATCTTAATTTTAAAACGACCAGACAATATTCCACCTACCTCTCCCGTTTTTGATTCTTATAGGCAAGAAGATGGAAAAGTATTTTTAAAATGGGTGAAAAGTTCTTCTGATGATGTGGCAAAAGAAGTAGTTTATCGTAAAACAATAGGAGAAGAAAATACCTTATGGAAAAAAATATATGAAACAAAAACGGATACGACTACGTTATATATTGACAAAGACCTTACTAAAGGAGTAAAATATATTTATACTATGGTAGCTATTGATACATCAGGATTAGAAAGTCCTCCCTCACCACCTTTGTCTATTGACATTATAGAAAATTTAGTAAAACCAGCAATAAAAGGACTCTATGCTAATGTAGATAGAGAAAACAAACAGATACATTTATTTTGGCGATACAATGAGCCAAATGTAGAAGAAGTCTTAATTTATAAAAAGAAAAAAGGAGAAACTTATAGTTTGTTTAGAACTGCTACCGCTGTTGAAAAACAATTGATAGATATAGAATTGAACCCAAATACCACTTATTATTATGGTGCTAAAGCCATTTTTAAAGATGGTAGCATCAGTAAATGGACAGAAATTGAAGTAGTCTATTAAAATTTTGAATATGAAGAAGTTAGTTTTTTTAATAGCGTTGTTTTTTTCTTTTTATTCTTATGGACAATATAAATATAAAGTTGAATATGAAATTACTGTTAACCCTGCTACTTTTGGAAGTTTTTTTACATTATGGGCTGATACTACAAGTGATAGTTTTTTACAATTAGGTTATGGATCTGCTCCTGGAGCTGCAAGCGGAGGTGGGCCAATAACATTTGTAGGCAATAAAATTGTTGAATTTAGTCAAGAAATAATTTTATTAAGATATCAATTACATGATAATATAGCATTCAATCTGCCTCCTAATATTACCAATAGTAATATTGTTTATAATAACTGTTATGAGTATTCTGTTACCCCATTTAATCCTCCAGGTGCAACATTTACATATCTTAGAGTATATAGGTTAAATTCTTTTTTAGAAATAAATAATTATTCTACTATAAATAATCAACTCTTAAAATGTGAAGTAAAAACAATTAATACTATACCTTCTAACTGTACCGAACTTATTTCGTATGCTCTAGAATATTCAATAGGGAATGATGATTGGAAGGAATTATTAATATATGGTGCAAATCCAAGTTTTACTGAAATTGAAATTTCAGACTTTTTAGGCTTGGAAGTTGGGGAGATTTTGAAATTAAGAATCCGTTATACAAATAAACCAACCATACCTATAGATGATAATGAGTATTCTGATATGTTAATTTATAATTATGTTGACTGCTCCCCACAACTAGTCCAAGACCCCCCAGAAGTAGTAGCTCCAAAATGTAGTAATTCAGATGATGGTAGTATTATTGTGAAATTTGGCAGACCTTTAGCAAGTAATGAACGTATGCTAATCTATGTAGAAAGACTACTTAGTGCCAATCCTGATACTTGGGGGGCGGTAGTTCCTTCAGATATTTTAAACGCCTCTGATATCAATACGGCTAATAATAACACCTATACTTGGCCAAAAGTTTTAGAGCCAGGTACTTATCGCTTACGGTATGTTTCAAAATATGATTCTACTGGTAATATCATCCCAAACCCCAACAGTGATGAACTGAGTTCAAATTTTATTATCAAAGCTCCTGATCCAGTTATTTTTACCCATTCTAACACTAATATTTTATGTAAAGGTACTAATATTGGTACCATTACTTTTGAAACTACAAGTGGCGGTTCAAATACGGGGTATCAATATTCTATTGATGATGGCTTAACTTGGCAAAACTCAGCAACATTTATAGGCTTAGCACCTAATGTTGCCCCTGCAACGTATAACTTACGAGCAAGGGACAGTAACGGTTGTGTTTCAGAAATAACATCCTCTGTAGCAATAACTGAACCTCCTTTGGCACTAACAGTTGATTATGACATCCTTAAAAACCCTTCTGCTGCAGGAGTTTCTGATGGTGAAATAAGCATAAATAGCAATGGCGGTACGGGTAGTTTAACCTATCAATGGCAAAAAAATGGAGCCAACTATTCTACAAACCAAAATATTACAAATTTAGGAGCTGGGGTTTATAAAGTAACTGTTACAGATGCCAATGGCTGTACTGCTTCGACAAACGAGCAAACCCTAGTAGAACCACCATCTTTAGGGGTCCTTTTTTCAGTAGAAACTATCGATTGTAATGGTGATAAAGCAACTATTACCGCTCAAGGTCAAGGTGGCTTTATAGCCAATGGAGAAGACTATACGTATTTATGGAGTAATGGAGCAACTACAAAAACAATAAATGTTGTTGCGGGTACTTATTCTGTTACTGTAAAAGACAGCAATGATGCAACAGCTGAAGATACAGTTACTTTAAATGAACCTGAAGCGTTTACCATTTTAGAAAATTCGACCCCAGTTCTATGTAATGGTGCTAATAATGGCACTATAGATTTAGTGATTTCTGGAGGTACTGGTGCTTACACCATAGCTTGGCAAGATGATACTAATATTACATCAGCCAACAGAATAGATTTAGCAAATGGAGAATATTTTTATACCATTACTGATGAAAAAGGATGTTTTACCAATGGCTCTATATTTATTTCTGAACCTTTGGCTATAGACATTGTAGAAGGTACAACTGTAAACCCAACTACCGTTGGAGGTACAGACGGCTCTATTGAAGTCAATGTTAGCGAAGGAACTCCTCCTTACACCTATCAATGGACAAATAGTAATGGAGACCCAATTGGTACAAATTCTAATAGTATTTCTGGCTTAGGTGATGACACCTATACAGTAACTGTACGTGATGCAAATTACGCTTTAAGTGCTGTGAATGCAGGTTGCCAATCTAGCTTAGATATACGTTTAGCAGAGCCTCAACCTTTATCTGTTACTATTATTGAAGATCCTATTTCTTGTTTTGGAGATAATGATGGTCAACTGACAGCAGAGCCTATTGGAGGAGCTGTAGATTATACCTATGAATGGTTTAAAGAAAATAATGGCAACTTTGAATCATTAAATTTAACTACAAAAACCATCTCTGATTTGTTAATAGGCAACTATCGAGTTATTGTAACTGATAATGTCAATGCTCAAGCTCAGACTGATTATGAATTAAAACAACCCATAAAAATATCAATAATAGTTGCTACTGAAAATATCAAATGCTTTGATGGTAATGATGGTACTATTGAAATTACCTCAGAAGGTGGAACAGCTCCTTATACGTACAGTTGGTCAGATGGTTCTGGTATTCCTTTTTCTACAGATAAAGATGTTTCAAACCTTCACTCGGGTAATTATACCGTAATTATTAGTGATAGTAAGGGTTGTTTTGTAGAACAAACCATTGAGTTGACTGCTCCAAATGAGCAATTAAGCATAACACTAGATCAATTAAAAGAACCTAGTTCTGCAACTGCAACAGATGGCTTTATCAATGTAAATATTACAGGAGGGACATTAGATTACACCTTTAAATGGACAGATGATACAGGAACAGAAATAGCTACTACAAAAAATCTTTCAAATATTGGTGAAGGTGTATATACATTAACTGTAAGAGATGGTAATGCCGGTTTAACAACTGACAATAGTGGCTGTATTGCTACAGACAACTTTGCTTTATTAGCTCCTGATGCCATTAAAATTACCATTAAGGAAACAACCTCCATTTTATGTAAAGACATGAATATAGGAGAACTGACAGCAATTGTGTCTGGTGGCTTTTTAAACTTCGGTTCTGATTATAAATATACTTGGAATGTTGACAACAATGGCACATTTGAAAGTATCAACCAAACCGAAATAATAGCTACTGACTTAGTAGCTGGAACGTATCAAATTGTTGTAACCGATGATAATAATATAGAACAAACTGCTACTTATCAATTACTTGAACCAATTGCGATAGTTATAGACCTAACTATAGGAAGTACTGTAAGTTGTGGTAATGGTGCCGATGGTTCAATAAATGCTTCCGTAGAAGGTGGTACAGCTCCATACACCTATTCTTGGAGTAATGGCGAAACAACTCTTACTATTTCAAACCTTGGAGTTGGCACATATACACTTACCGTAACGGATAAAAATAATTGTGAATTTTCAAACAGTATAGAACTTACTCAACCAGGAGGAATGACTGTAAAAAGTACTGAAACATCACCTGCTTGTTTTGGTGGTAATGAAGGTGCTATTTCTTTAACTATAACTGGAGGAACCTCTCCATACACATATTCTTGGAATACAGGTGCTACAACTTCTGATATTACTAATCTTATCGCTGGAAACTATGATGTAACTATAACTGATAATGCAGGTTGTAAATCTATTTTGAGTTTTATTTTAGAAAACCCAGAGCAATTATCAATTAATTTAGGAGATGATAAAGAGCTATGTAAAGGACAATTATACGAAATAGACGCAACTATTGAAGATGTTGCTGCTAATTATCAATGGACTTCCACTAACGGATTTACAAGTTTAGAACCAATTGTTGCTATAACAGAAGCAGGAGACTATACACTTACTATTACCAACTCTAATGGATGCATTGCTACTGACTCCATGACATTAACAACTACTGATGAAATAATTTCAGCTGATTTTTTAGTCCCTACTCAAGCCTTTGTAGGTGAAACAATAGTTGTTGTTGATGTAAGTAATCCTGTCCCTGATACTATTGCTTGGGAATTTTCTCAAGGGACAACTATTGTCAGTCAAAATGGAGATTATGCTGAACTGAAATTTGATAAAGAAGGTGTGTATACGGTAAGCTTAACCACAACAAAAGGCTCATGTCAAGAAACTTTAACTAAAGAAATTATTGTTCAACCCAATACAAATTTTGGTACAGAACAAGATACTGACACTTCTTTTATAAAAGAATTTAAATTGTACCCAAACCCAAATACTGGAGTGTTTAAAATCGAGGTTGAATTACAACAAATAGCTGCTATAAGTATTAAAATAATAAATTTAACCTCTAACGCTATAAATAATACCAAAATAGGGGAAGGAAAAAAACATTATGTGTTAGATTATAATATCAATACTGCGATTGGAGTTTATTTGGTTCTTTTAGAAACGCCTAAGGGCTCTCAAATTAGAAAAATAATTGTTAAGTAAAATTCTCTAAATTATAAAAACTTCAAGTGAGACAAATCACTACTTTTAACATCTAATACAGGTTTAATATCATACCGAATAATCATTTTCAAAAAACTACATCAATCCAAGTCTAACTTGCTAGCAAGTAAAACCATTTTGGTTAGACCTACGATTAACCTAATTTAAAAATTGTAACTTGCTACAAAACTTAAAATAATATGACAACAACAAAAAATACTATTATCATTACATTACTACTGCTTTTTACACTTTCAAACTGTTGTAAAAAAGAAGCTGTTAAAGAAGAAAATTCTGTAACAGAAAATCAAATTATTGAACAGACTGAAACTACAAGCGAAGTGTTAAAACCTGAAGCCTATGCAAAACGGATGAGTGCTAAAAAAGTGCAGTTGGTAGATATTAGAACCCAAGAAGAATACCAACTTGAACATCTAGAAAATGCAGACAATATCAACGTTTTAGACAGTACTTTTACTAATCAAATTACAAAATACAAAAAAGACATTCCTGTTTATGTGTATTGTACCGCTGGTGGGAAAAGAAGTCAAGATGCTGCACAAATTTTAAAAGACAATGGGTATAATGTGGTGAATTTAGAAGGTGGACTTGTTGAATGGACTAAAAATGGTCGTAAATCTATTAAACAATGATTTGTAACTTATATCACAAATAAAGATTGAATTTAAATTTACTTTTGTAAAAACTAAAATATGATATCATGAAACGAGCATGTTAGACTTTTACACATCCAAAAGGATGCTTAATTGCGAACAGTCCCGAAGCGTCGGGATGACTTTTAAAAAACAATAAATTATAATCACATGAAAAAATTAATAAATATTTCGTTAATAGCCACATTCATTTTCACATTGACAAGCTGTGCTCAAAGTAAAGCTAAAGATGCAGACACTACTCAAACAAAACCAACTGTAGAATTGATAAGTCCAGCTGATTTAAACACTAAATTAGGTGACATTCAATTGGTTGATGTTCGTACACCAAAAGAACATGCTGATGGACATGTTAAAGGATCACAAAACATCAACTTTTTTGATGCTGATTTTATTGAACAAATGTCAAAATTTGATAAAGACAAAGAACTATATATCTATTGTAGAAGTGGCAATAGAAGTGGTAAAGCTGCAAAACAATTAGAAGCCGCAGGTTTTAACAAGATCTTTGATTTACAAGGAGGTATGAAAAATTGGAATAAAAACAATCTTGAAGTTATAAAATAATACCTATTTGGAAGCAAAATTGCTGATAAATAAATTGGAATATATTTTCTTATTTCAAGGCAAAAAGATCTTTCATAGCCTTTGCTATGGAATATTTTTTTAACGCAGAAAAAAGGAAATAGAAACGATTTATATCGGCTGTTTTGCTTCCAATTTGGTATAACATCTCATTTATCAATTCAAAAATTTAAACAATGAAAATTCTTATTAGTGTAATAGCAATATCTTTATTACTAAGTTGTTCGCAAAATTCTTTATCTGATAAAGAAATAAAAGAATACACGCTAAAAGGAAAAGAAATTGGTAAGACAACAGTGAAGAAGTTAGGAAGTAATCTAATGAAAAACATGAAAGAAGGTGGGCCATCTCAAGCCATTCCTTTTTGTAATGTTGCTGTAAATCCTTTAACGGAAGGTGTTGCTAAAGAATACAATGTATCTATTAAGAGAACTTCTCATAAAATTCGGAATGAAAAAAATAATCCGAATGAAAAGGAAGAAGAAATTTTAAATCAATATTTGGCATCCCTTT
>CAYRZY010000052.1:0-5265 GCA_964428855.1 uncultured Flavobacteriaceae bacterium | reverse complement strand
GGAGTTTCAGGACATACCGCTGTATCCTATTTAAGAAAAAATCTATCAAAAGAGCACGAAGTAGTCGTGGTTTCGCCTAACAGTAATTACCAGTGGGTACCTTCAAATATTTGGGTGGGTATTGGTAGGATGAAAGCGAAGCAATGTATTTTTCCGTTGGCTCCACTTTATAAAAAAAAGAATATCAATTATATTCAAGCAAAAGTAACCACTTTTCACCCTGAAGGAGATGCCGAAACCGACAAAGGTTTTATAAAAGCCGAATATGTAGTTGGCGATAAAAAAGGAGAAACAATAAAAGTAGATTACGATTATTTAATTAATGCTACAGGTCCGAAATTAAATTTTGCTGCTACCGAAGGCTTACAACCAGGTACATGTGGCACTACATCGGTTTGTACGTACGATCATGCACAACATGCCTGGAAAGATTTAAAAGTTCAAATCGATCGAATGAAAAATGGCGAACATGTGAAAATATTGATTGGTACAGGTCATGCAAAATCTACTTGCCAAGGTGCTGCTTTTGAATACATCATGAATGTTGAGCAAGAATTGAACCGTCATAAGGTAAGAGATAAAGCCACTGTAACGTGGATTTCTAATGAATATGAAGTAGGCGATTTTGGTATGGATGGTCTTACTGTAAAAATGGGTTCTAAACTGACGCCATCAAAAGATTTAATTGAAATGGTTTTTGCCGATAGAGGAATTAATATCATTAAAAGAGCTGGCGTCAATAAAATTGAAGAAGGAAAAGCACATTATGAAACCTTAGATGGAAAACATCATGTAGAAGAATTTGATTTGGCTATGCTAATTCCCGCTTTTTCTGGTCATGGCTTTACAGCCTATGATAAAAATGGAGGTGATATTACCGAAAAACTCTTTAGAGGGTTTATGGTTGTAGATGCTGATTATACTCAAAGACCTTATGAAGAATGGACCGTTCAAGATTGGCCAGAGACGTATCAAAATCCATCATATCCAACTATTTTCGCACCAGGGATAGCTTTTGCACCACCACATGCAATTTCAAAACCGAGAGTAAGTAAAAACGGCACACCAATATCTCCTACTCCACCAAGAACAGGAATGCCTAGTGGTATTTCAGCTAAACTGGTAGCAGATAATATTGTGCATATGATTAATCATAAAACCAATGACATTCACCATTTAGGTTCTATGGGAAATATGGGTGCGGCTTGTATTGCTTCAACAGGATATGGTTTGCTAGACGGCAGAGGTGTTACGATAACCACCAACCCAATTGTGCCAGATTATGTAAAATACCCAGAAACAGGCAGGATAAATTCAAAAACTATTGGCGATTTAGGTTTGGCTGGTCACTGGGTGAAATTATCGTTGCATTATGCCTTTTTATACAAAGCAAAAATGAAACCTTTTTGGTGGTTGATACCAGAATAAATTTATAAAAGTTGAATTTCATGGATTGTCCCCTTGAGGATTATCGAGATAAAATATTTTTTATTGAAGATACCAAGCGTAGCTTATTAGGGGTGTTTAGACTAATAATCTTACACTCAAAACAGCTTTAAACAACAAAACAATGGCAAAAAAAATTTCAAAATTTCAGAAAACGTTTATCATGAGAAATCCGTTTGTACAGGTATTTAAGTTTATTTGGTTAAACTATAAAATATTAAGTGTTGTAGCAATGGGACATGGAGGAACAAGACAAAACAAAAAATAATATAACTAGTGTAAGGAGTTTTGGTTATATTTGACTAAACGAACATACAATTAAAACTAAAAAAATGACTACAATAAATATATTAAACTTAAAATGTAATGGTTGTGCTAGCACCATTAAAAAAGGATTGCTTTCTTTAGAAGGCGTAAGCGAAGTAGAAGTAACACTAGAAAATTCTGAAATAAAAATTAATGAAGTTTCTGAAACTATTTTTGCAAGTGTAAAAAAGAAGCTTTCTAACATGGGGTATCCTGAAGTTGGTGATGCAAATACGATGGTACACAAAGCAAAATCATTTGTGAGCTGTGCCTCTGGTAAAATGAGTGCGGAATAGTTGACAGTAAGCGGTAGCAGTCTTCAGTTAACATTTTATTCATACACCTTAGCTACAGCTATGGTGTAGAAACAGATGAAGCTCTGTTAAAATTATCAATCAATTGAATTAAATATTTCCAATACCATTATATTTTTATGGCTTCTTTTAAAGAAATAATCAATCAAGAAACACCTGTTTTAGTAGATTTTAGTGCAACATGGTGTGGTCCTTGTAAAACAATGATTCCTATTTTAAAAGAAGTCAAAAAACAATTAAAAGACAAGGTGAAAATTATCAAAATTGATGTTGATAAAAACAAATCTATTGCGACATCATTTCAGGTACAAGGCGTACCAACACTTATCCTTTTTAAAAAAGGTAAGCAAGTTTGGCGACAATCAGGCGTTGTGCCAACCAATCAATTAGTACCATTACTGGAAAGTTACCTATAGTTAATTATAAGCTTATTTCTTTTTTGTACTTTTCACAATTCTAAAAAAGATTATTAATGATTTCCTCTTTATTTGCAGCAATTTTAACTTCTATGCTTCATGTAATTTCTGGTCCAGATCATTTGGCTGCTGTTACCCCTTTAGCTATAGAGTCTGACAAAAAAGCATGGAAAGTTGGATTAGCTTGGGGTTTTGGACATTTGTCAGGAATGCTTTTAATAGGCTTACTATTTTTTCTGTTTAAAAATTTTATACCAATAACAAAAATTTCTGAACACAGTGAAAAACTAGTGGGAGTTGTGTTAATTGGAGTAGGTATTTTAGCTTTTTATCGAATTTTTAAGGAACAAAAAACACATATTCATCCACATGTTCATACCGATGGTAATCCTATAATACATACACACGAACATCATCATGAAAACCACAAACATTCTCATAATAAAAAAACAAAACAAAATATTTTTTCATCTTTTGGAATTGGATTTATTCATGGCTTGGCGGGGATAGCTCATTTTCTATTGTTATTACCTGTTTTAAGTTTCAATTCAAATTTTGAAGGGGTGCAATATATTCTGGGCTTCGGTATTGGAACCATTATAGCTATGACAACTTATGCGTTGGTTTTAGGAAAGCTGACAGGAATTTCCAAACAACAACATAACGATTCTTTCTTTAAAGGAATTCGTTTGGCAGGTGGGTTATTTGCCATCATTATTGGAATTTATTGGATTATTTTATGCTTATAAATAAGCACTAAATATTATTTAGATTGATTTTAAATTAAAGGACTTTTTTGTCTTTTATCTCTTTTATATTTAACTTGTAGCACATTAACCTACAATAAATCAACTAATTAATATTATCTAAGCACAAAACTCTATCAATTTATGGCAACACAAAAGAAGAGAGATACCTATTTACAAGCAATAATTAAACAAGGGTATTCAAGACGAGATTTTATGAAGTTTACCACATATATGGCTGCATATATGGGTTTACAGAACTCTGCTATTGGTCAAATAACAGAAGCTTTAGAAACGACACCTAGACTTCCAGTAATTTGGGAACATTATCAAGAATGTACTTGTTGTAGTGAGTCGTTTATTAGATCAGATCATCCAATTGTTGCTGATATTATTTTAGATAAAATATCATTAGATTATACAGAAACTTTAATGGCTGCTGCTGGTGAACAAGCTGAAGCTGCTAAACATGATACCATGAAAAAATATCATGGTGAATATATATTATGTGTAGAAGGGTCGATTCCAACAAAAGATGATGGAAATTATTGTTGTATAGCAGGCAAAACGGCAATAGAACATTTTAAAGAAGCAGCAGAAGGAGCAAAAGCCATAATTGCTTGGGGAAGTTGTGCTTCTAATGGATGTGTACAGTCTGCAGCTCCAAATCCTACAGGAGCAACGCCAATTCATAAATTTGTACATAACAAACCATTGATAAGAGTACCTGGTTGTCCACCTATTGGAGAAGTAATGGCAGGAGTAATTGTACATGTAGTTGCTTTTGGAAGATTGCCAGAATTAGATAGAATGAATAGACCTAAAGCATTTTATGCAAAACGTGTACATGATAGTTGCTATAGAAGAGCCTATTATGATGCAGGGTTATTTGCAGAAAATTTTGATGATGAAAATGCAAAAAAAGGATACTGTTTGTATAAAGTAGGTTGTAAAGGACCTATGACCTATAATTCTTGTGGAACCATTAAATGGAATAATGGGGTAAGTTATCCGATACAATCTGGACATGGATGTATTGGTTGTAGTGAAGATGATTTTTGGGATAATGGACCATTATACGAAAGGTTAACGGCATTACCAGGTTTTGGTATTGAATCTACTGCTGATAGCGTAGGGAAAGCAGTTGCTGGAGCTTTAGCAGTTGGTATTGGTGTCCATGCCGTAGCAAGTACTATTGCAAAAAGAAAGACGGTTAAGAGTCGTATCAACAGAGGTATAAAAAATGAGGAAAGTTTAGTAGACAAAAAAGACGCATAATAAAATATAAAATTAGTTATAATGGCTGAAAGAATAGTAGTAGATCCAATCACTAGAATTGAAGGACATTTAAGAATAGAAGCAGAAGTAAAAGATGGTAAAATAGTTGATGCATGGAGTTCGAGTACCATGGTTCGAGGTATAGAAAATATTGTAAAAGGAAGAGACCCAAGAGATGTTTGGGCTTTTGTTCAAAGAACTTGTGGTGTTTGTACTACTGTACATGCCTTATCATCTGTAAGAGCTGTTGAAGATGCTGTAGGAATTGTTGTTCCTCCAAATGCAGAAATGGTACGAAATATTATGATTTCTGCCTTGTATCAACACGATCATGTGGTTCATTTTTATCACTTACACGCCTTAGATTGGGTAGATATTGTAAGTGCATTAAGTGCAGATCCAAAAGAAACATCTAGAATAGCACAAAGTATCTCGAGTTGGCCTAAAAGTTCTCCAGGTTATTTTTCAGATTTACAAAAAAGGTTGACCAAATTTGTTGAAAGTGGACAATTGGGAATCTTCGCTAATGGTTATTGGGGGCATCCAGCAATGAAATTACCTGCCGAGGTAAATTTATTAGCTGTTGCACATTATCTAGAAGCATTAGAATGGCAAAAAGAAATTGTAAAAGTGCATACTATCTTTGGAGGTAAAAATCCGCACCCAAATTATTTAGTGGGTGGTATGGCTTGTGCTATTAATATTGATGATCCAGGAGGTTTAAATGCTGAAAGATTATCCTATGTACGGAGATTATTA
>CAYRZY010000051.1:0-14508 GCA_964428855.1 uncultured Flavobacteriaceae bacterium | reverse complement strand
ATACGGTTATAATTATATTATAAAAAACGAAGTTAGCTAAAAATAGGTTTAGAAACAAACCCAATTAGTAAGATGATTTAGTAGGGGTGTTAACTCATCTTTATGTGAATTTTTTACCAACAATTTTGTAATTGGAATTGATGAGGTAATTCATGTACAATAAATTTTGTATTATTGTCTAACAGAACCAAATCAATACATTTATCTATGTTCAATCTTTCCATTTTATTAGAATCAAGTGTCAGTAAATATGCAGATAGAAATGCATTTACCTATGAAACCACCAGTTTAACCTATGCTCAATTAAACGGAGCAGTAAATCAGGTAGCAAACGGATTGGTACAATCGGGCATACAAAAAGGAGATAAAGTAGCATTGAGCTGTTTGAATATTCCGTATTTTCCAATAATATATTTTGGTATTTTAAAAGCAGGAGCCGTAGTTGTACCATTAAGCGTTTTGTTAAAAGAAAATGAGGTAGCATATCATTTACAAGATAGTGAAGCTAAAGCCTATTTTTGTTTTGTTGGTAATGAGATGTTGCCTATGGGAAAAAGAGGGTATAAAGGATTTAATAATGCACCAAATTGCAAGGATTTTTATATGATAATGCCGAGCCCTACAATGGATTCTCCAATTGAGGGAACAAAAACTTTAGGAGCTTTGATGAATGGGCAGTTGCCAAGTTTTGAGAGTATTATGACAACTCCTGATGATACTGCGTTGATTATTTATACTTCTGGTACCACAGGAAAACCTAAAGGAGCTGAACTCTCACATTCAAATATTTTTATGAATGCGATGATTTGTAAAGGTTTGACAAGCATGACTTTTGAAGATAAAAGTTTAATAGTATTGCCTTTATTTCATATTTTTTCAATGACGGTATTGATGGTCAATATTGTGTATTGTGGTGCAGAAGGAATCCTTTTACCAAGATTTGATCCTGAAAAAGTAATTGATTTGATGGTCAAACATAAAATCACAATTTTTGCTGGAGTGCCAACCATGTATTGGGCATTGACAAATTATGAAGGCAATAAAGCAACGATAGATAGTATTGGTAAGAATTTGAAAATTGCCGTTTCTGGAGGAGCATCATTGCCAATAAATGTATTAGAATCTTTTGAGAAAAAGTTCAATGTGCAAATTATAGAAGGATATGGTATGAGTGAGGGTTCACCAGTGGTTACTTTTAATCAGAAAGATGTAGGCTGTAAACCAGGATCAATCGGCACACCTGTTTGGGGAGTTCAAGTAAAATTGGTTGATGATGCAGGAAATGAAGTGCCTCAAGGCGAAAAAGGAGAATTGATTTACAAAGGACATAATGTAATGAAAGGCTATTATAAAAAGCCAGAAGCCAATGCAAAAACTATAAAAAATGGATGGCTCTATTCAGGAGACATTGCTACAAAAGACGAAGACGGATTCTATTATATCGTTGATAGAACAAAAGATATGATTATTCGTGGTGGACTCAATGTCTACCCTAGAGAAGTAGAAGAAGTAATGATGGAACACGAAGCTGTTTCTCTTGTTGCAGTTATTGGTGTGCCGAGTGAAGCTAGAGGAGAAGAAATTAAAGCATGCGTAGTGTTAAAACCTCAAATGTCTGTTACAGATGATGAGTTGATGGCTTGGACAAAAGAAAGAATAGCAGATTATAAATACCCTAGAATAATAGATTTTATGGATGCATTACCGATGAGTGCCACAGGGAAAATTTTGAAAAAAGAACTCAGAAAATAGCTAAACTGATTTGTTATATTTTTTGATAAAAAAGATTTAATACTGGTTAAGTTATTTCTATATGCTATTTTGGAGAGTTGTCCCCTTGAGGGGACTTTAGGGGTGTTTTAATGTTCTGTAGTTGAAATATCAAGAATATGAATTCTAGCTATTGAGCTAGTTCTCGATACGATTTTTTATCAAAAATTACTCGAACAGACATTTATAATTTAAAAAATACAGTGAGTTAGTATTAGTTTACTTACAAGTTTTTACAAAACCTTGTAAAGCACTAATCAGTTCGTCTTTATTTTCAATATGACTCATATGTCCGTCAGGGAATTCAATAAGTTTTGTAGTTGTTCCTTTTGCTTGTTTACGTAATGTATCTGCATCTAATACAGGGTCTTTTTTGCCCAGAATAATTAATGTAGGATACATACTATTTTTTAAAAGTTTGGTTTGATCTTTTCGTATTTTCATTCCTTCCAATGAAGCGATAATACTTTGAGGAGAAATTTCTAAAGCCTCTTTGGTAATTTCTTTGATTTCACCTTTAAATTTTTTTCGATTTTCTTCAGAAAATAAATTCGGAATGGCAATGCTAACAAATAAGTTGTGATTCTGTTTGACTACTTTTATAGCTCTATCTCTATTGATTTTTTTTGCTTTTGTGTCAGCCAAAGCGGTAGAATTCATTAGACATAATCCTTTGATACGATTTGAGAATAATTCCGCGAAAGCGAGTGCAATATAACCACCCATACTGTGCCCAATAAAAATATATTTACGCAACCTTAAGTGTTGTAACACAGCAAAAACCATTTGAGCTTGTTCTTCCATGGTATGGATATAGCCTAGGTTTTCAGACTTACCATGACCTAATAAATCAATACGAACCACTTTGTTTCGTTTAGAGAGTTCTGTGGTAACAGCATCCCACATACTTATATTTTCTAAAAATCCATGAAGTAACACTACAGCGTTCCCTTTTCCTTTCACATGATAATGAACAGGAGTATTTTTGTATTTGATTATAGCTGACATGAGGCAAAAATAGGTATCTTAGACACAAATTTCATTAATTAATAGCAAATACATAAGATATGAAGAATCAAAAACAAGAATTCAATCGAAGAAGTTTTATTAAGAAGTCTTCTATATTTACTGTTGGAGCGATAAGTACAGGTAGTTTATTTGCTGCTTCAACCAATATTCCTTTCTACGGAAATAGTTCAGATAATATCAATATTGTTGGTCCAAAAGAAGGTTTTACACCTCAAATTGGTACGTTGGTTTCTATGATGAATTGGATGCGAAATACTATGTTAATGCCAGTTCAAGGTATGAGTGTTTCAGATTTAGATTATTTGCATGATGATAATGCGAACACTATTGGTGCCATGTTGATGCATTTAGCTGCCACGGAACGTTTTTATCAGATTCATACTTTTGAAGGGAAAAAATGGGGAGATTGGTCTAAAGAAGAGGCTAAAAAATGGACAGTAGCTTCTGGTTTGGGAGATAATGCCAGAAAAAAAATAAAAGGAAATAACTTAAATTTTTACCTAGATCTTTTGAGCGAAGTACGGGAACATACACTGTCAGAGTTTGCGAAACGTGATGATGATTGGTTGATGGCTGTTGATGATGATTGGGCTTGGGGGCCAACGAATAACTATTGCAAATGGTTTCATGTGTGTGAGCATGAATCTAATCATAATGGACAGTTTAAGTTTATCAAAAAAAGAATTCATTCTTAAATTTGTTTAAAATGTTACTATCTCCATTTTCAAAACTCTCATCAACATCAGAAAAAAAATGGACACTAATTTTATTGTTTCTTTTAGTCGTTATTATAGGATTGATGCGTTATTTTGATGCATATTTAATCAATTCTGTTTGTAAAGCTGGTATTGTTTCCTTTGAGTTTGCAAAAGACGTAGAAAACTCAAAATTCATCATAAATTCATGGAATGTAGCGTCCACAAAAGCAGCTTATTCAAGTTTGATTCTTGATTTTTTGTTCTTGATAGTATATGCATCCTTTATTGGGCTACTTATCCATAAAATTGTAAAAAGAGCTAAAGAGAATTCTTTTATTTCAAAACTAGGAGTGTTATTAATTTGGGGAGTTTTTTTAGCAGCTTTGTTTGATGTGGTAGAAAATATAGCCTTGCTCAATTTACTTTCAGGTAATCTGAATCAAGTTTGGTCTTCTGTAGCCTATTATTTTGCAATATTAAAGTTTGCTTTAATTTTTGCTTGCATCATTTATATTTTATGGGGAGGTTTGCTTATTTTAACAAAAAAGTTACAACCAAAACCTTCTTGAGAATAGTGATTGTACTAATTTAAACACTAAAATAAATCTAAAAAATTACTCTCCTGATATTTAATAATAAAATGTCATTCAGAGCATAATGAGGAACGAGTGGAGTGAAGAATCTCAATAATATACTTTGATGTTAAATAGAGGTTATTTACAAAATTTTTTAATTGCGAAATCAACCTCATCTTTTGTCCAGCCATATTTTTTGGCAGAAAAATAGTCATCGCAAAAGTCAGGTAAGTTCAATACTTGTTTAGCTTGTGCTAACATCAAATAACCGTAAGCATATTCTGGGTTTATTTCTACAGCTCTTTTCGCATCTTTGAACGCTTCTTGATTTTTGCCTTGTTCCATGTGTAAGTAGGCTCTATATCCAAAACCTCTAAAAAAATTAGGCATAATTTTTAACGAAGTATTATAATCATCTTCAGCCTCTTTGTATTTTTTTATTTTCCGATAAGACAAACCTCTATCCAAATAGGCAACATGATTTTTTGAATTTAATTCAATACGTTTGGATGAATAATCAATAGCTTTTTGAAATTTTTGCTGATCAAAATATAAAAGGCTTAAATTATCATAAAATTTATCTAACTCAGGATTTGGCAAGGTCAATCCTTGTAAATAATCTTTTTCAGCTTTTTCATATTCTTTAAGTTGAAAATATGCATAACCTCGATTTAGAAAGTGGTTCGATTTTAACGACTTAGCTTCAATGAGTTTTGAATAAGCAATAATACTTTGCTTGTAATGTTTATTACTTACTAGAACTTCAGCAACGAAAAGTAATTTTTTAGTAGTGCTACCATTACAGATAGAATCAGGAATCCGTAAGGCTTGTACATAGCCTAAATTTAAAGCCTTATTACTATCTGAGCATGCAGCATCAATATTTAAAAGAAATAATTGTATGTTGGCTCTTGTAGAAATAGCATGTGAATGCATATTGTCGATTTCAATGGCTTTGTTGATTGTTTCTAAGCCTTTTTTGTACTCATGGTTTCGTGATAAAAGGATGGCGTAGTTTACAAATAATTCAGGGCTCTCAAAGTTATTTTCTATTGCTTTTTGATAATCGTTTTGTGCAATTTCAATATTGTTTAATTGTTGATTTACAATACCTTTCCAATAATAATACTCTCCTTTTGGTTGAATAGATACTGCCTTTTCTAAAGCAGGTAAAGCAGGTTTTAATTCCCCAATTCTATTATGCAATAATCCTTTTTCAAAATAATATTCAGCATTACTCGGACTTATTTTAATAGCCTTTTCAATACCTAACTTTGCATTGTCGTAATTATAAGTAGTATACGAAGCTTTAGAAAATCTGACCCAATATTCTGAATTAATACTGTCTTTTGTATGATTCTCTTTTAATTTCATGAGTGCCGTTAAAGCATCAATAGTTGAGTTTTTATTGAGTAGAGAATCAATCTTCTGATAGTTGGTTTTCTGCCCGTAAGAGATAGAAACAATAAAAATAAGAATTAGAAGGATGTGTTTTTTCATAGTAAAAATTATTATAGAGCAATTTAGTGAAATTAAAGTATAAAGTAATAATAATTGTAGTTGTCTTTGTATTATATAAAAATAACTATCTTGGCTAAGCTAATTTTCAGAAGTGAATAAAACCAAAGAAATTTTCATTACAGGTTTTGCTTTGTTCTCCTTATTTTTCGGAGCAGGTAATTTATTGCTACCTCCATTATTGGGGTACAAAGCTGGTGTAGATTGGTTTTGGGTAACCTTAGGTTTTATGATTACAGCTGTGCTAATACCAATACTCGGTATTTTAGCACATGCTAAATTACAAGGCACTATGTATGATTTCGGAAAAAAAGTTTCCCCATTATTTAGTGTAATCTATTGTGTGATAGTCTATATGATTTCTATAGCAATTCCATCGCCAAGAACAGCTTCTGCAACACATGAAATGGCAATTTCACCTATTTTTGGCACAAGCCCATTACTAACCAGTAGTGTTTATTTTGGTTTGGTATTGTTATTTGTTTTGAACCGTTCTAAAATCTTAAATTTTATAGGAAAATTTTTAACGCCATTAATTGTAAGTATACTGGTACTGGTTATTGGTATAGGTTTATTTTCTAGTGATATGTTGATGAACCCGAGTCAGTTTACAATACCTGTAGTTGATGGACTGCTAGAAGGCTACCAAACTTTTGATGCCATTGGTGCAGTGGTTGTTGGTGCAGTGGTAATTGTTTCATTAAATTTAAAAGGTTTCACCTCTTATGAGGATAAAAAGGAGCTATTAAAAAAAGCAGGACTCATAGCAGGACTCGGTTTATTTATCATTTATGCAGGTTTAATTTCTTTAGGAGCATTTTATGGCTCTGAAATTTTTATTGATGGTTCTTTAAGTAGTGATATGCAACGTGCTTCTTTATTAAGAGGGATTAGCTTGGCTACTTTAGGTACTATTGGTAATGTGTTTTTGTCAGTCTTGATTGTCTTAGCGTGTTTTACAACAGCAGTAGGTATTGTAGCAGGTACAGCCGATTATTTTAAAGGCTTGTTTAAAGATTCTCAAAGAACCTATGTTATTACAGCTGTGTTGTCATGTATGATTGGTATTGGTATTGGGCAATTAGATTTTCACTCTATTATTGTAATTGCATTACCAGTTTTAATGTTTATTTATCCGATTACGATTGTATTAATTTTATTAAATCTACTGCCAGAAAAATATGCTACAGAAAAAGTATTTAGGTTGGTTGTATTGGTGACTTTTCTCTTTAGTATCCCTGATTTTTTTAAGTTTATCTTGCCTGCTGAAAACTTGGTGTTTGTACAACAGATCATACCTTTATCTCAATTTAGTTTGGGTTGGGTATTACCAGGGTTGGCTGCTTTTGTGTTGATGAATGTTCTAAAAATAAAGTAAGATTCGGGTTGTTATAATATTTTAGTTCCTCCATAGTACTTAAAGAAGACTTCTTTAAAATCCTCTTTTTTACTTTTATAAGATTTTAGGAATTTTTTGGTTACGTTTCTTAATTTTACTTTGTTTTTTGAATTTTTAACATACTCTAGAAAGAGTATTGCTGCCTGATATCGTACTTCTTTAACATCTTCTTGATTTCTATATACTTGATTATCTGTAATAGAACAATTTAAAACACGATTGTAATTTAATTTTTGATCTAACATATAATTAGCAATGGCTACTGAATATAAATATTGTTGATGGTGAGTATTTGATAATGAATGGTAAAACCGTCCTCCTAAAGGGATGCCAAAACCATTTTTGCCCTCTAGCCAAGACTTCACAATTTTTGATTCACTAATAAATTCAGCAGATTTTTCATCTACAGGTTTACTTAAAATATACATAGAAGCATTGTAAACCATAGTTTCGTACTTTTCAGTTTTAGAAAGTAGAGAATCAGCTTCTGTTTTAAAATCAGCTGGTATTTGTGCATACGTATAAGCAGAAGATATTATCAAAAAAAAGAAGATAATACTATTTAGACTTTTACTCAGATTCTTTACTAGGTTGAAATAAAAATACATGTTTAGCTGACTGTAAGTGTTATAACGCTAAATGAAGGTGATTATTATTTAGAAACTACTTAAATTAAGTATGACTCTTTCAGTATCAATAATTTAGAAAATTAATTACTTTTTTCACACCCCTAAAGTCCCCTCTAGGGGACAATCCTATAATTTAACATTTTTATACTGTCTATTATGTATTAGCTCATAATTAATACATATTAATGTAAACTAGTGTCTCCTAGAGGAGACTTTAGGGGTGTAGTATTTAAAATATTTTTCTTTTTTAGGTTCAAATAAGTTAACCTCTTTTTAGATTTAGTTGATTTTTGAGAGTCCTTTTTGCAAGTCCTTTAACAGTTTTTCATTTAAAATAGCACCTTCTTTAATATAATTATGATAGTTACCTAAACTAAAAGTGGCGACAATTTCTGCTCCAAAATAGGGTAAGGTTTTTTGTGAAATTTGTAGGGCTGAAGATGCTCCACCTTTTCCTGGAGAGGTGCTTAATAGTACGATTTTCTTGTTTTCTAAAAATTTTCTATTATTTCTAGAAAGCCAATCCAAGACATTTTTAAAGAATGCTGAAATATTACCATTATGTTCAGAAACAGAAATAATAAAATTATCAGCTTCTGCTAGTTTTTGATCTAATTCTTGTACTTCTTTAGGAATGCCTTCATTTTCTTCGATATCAATACTGTATATAGGGAAACTAAAATCCGTAAGTTTGATAACTTCAACATTGTCAACTAAAGTTGCCGCAATACTTACAAATTGATGATTTATAGAAGAAGAACTGTTACTTCCTGCAAATGCAATTGTTTTCATAGTTATATTTTTTATACTAAAATCAAGGCTATGCCTTGTTCATATACGCCTCAATTTCATCAGCTTCAATAGGGATATTTCGCATCAAATTAAAAGGATCTCCTTTTTCTTGAATTACAACATCATCTTCTAATCTAATCCCAAAACCTTCTTCTGGGATATAAATACCAGGTTCAACCGTAAATACCATATTGGCTTGCATAGGTTCGGTTAAAATACCATAATCATGTGTGTCTAAGCCCATATGATGCGAAGTGCCGTGCATTAAATATTTTTTATATGCAGGCCAGTCTTTGTCCTCGTTTTGAACATCAGATTTGTTGAGCAAACCTAAACCTAACAATTCAGAAGTCATCACTTTACCTACTTCTACATGATATTCAGCCCAATCAGTACCAGGAACTAACATTTTGGTAGCTTCATTTTTCACACGTAATACAGCATTATAAACATCCTTTTGACGCTTGGTAAATTTTCCAGAAACGGGAATGGTTCTAGTCATATCTGATGAGTAGTTCGCATATTCTGCACCCACATCTAATAGAATTAATTCACCAGCTTTACATTGTTGGTTGTTCTCTATATAATGTAATACATTGGCATTTTCACCCGAAGCTACAATGGGTGTATAGGCAAATTTTTTAGAGCGATTTCTTAAAAATTCATGCATAAATTCAGCTTCAATTTCAAACTCCCATACATTAGGTTGTACAAAGCTCAAAATTCTTCGAAACCCTTTTTCGGTAATGTCACAAGCAGTCTGAATAAGGTCTAATTCTTCTTGTTCTTTTACAGAACGTAAGCGTTGTAATATCGGATTACTTTTAGTTACTGCATGTGCAGGATATTTATCTTTTAGCCATTTTGTAAACCTATCTTCTCTGGTTTCGGTCTCTACATTTGCTCTATAATGCTCATTGGTATTGATATAAACAGTATCACATTGCGTCATAATTTCAAACAAGATTTTTTCTAAATCTTGCAACCAATACACTGTTTTGATGCCACTTGTTTTTAGTGCAGCTTCTTTGGTTAGTTTAGCACCTTCCCAAACCGCAATATGTTCGTTGGTTTCTTTTAAAAATAAAATTTCACGATGTTGTGCTTTCGGACAATCAGGAAACAAAACTAAAATACTCTCTTCTTGATCTACGCCACTTAAATAAAATATATCTCTATGCTGTTCAAAAGGCATGGTGCTGTCTGCACTTACAGGATAGATATCGTTAGAATTGAATACAGCAAGGCTT
Source organism: uncultured Flavobacteriaceae bacterium (assembly GCA_964428855.1). Lineage (GTDB taxonomy): Bacteria > Bacteroidota > Bacteroidia > Flavobacteriales > Flavobacteriaceae > Aureibaculum. The sequence continues at coordinate 4,848 of CAYRZY010000051.1, read as the reverse complement.
TTCGGCTTCATTTGAGCTGCAAACTTTTTTCTATTCTTGATAAACAGTTTATGGTCAATAGGTAGATATTTCATTGTATGAAGCTTTATTTCTATCCCAAAAATAAGGGTTTTAATTTTATTAAATAAAAAAAGGTGCTCAAATTTTGAACACCTTTTTAAAAAAATAGATATGAATAGTTTATTTATTCATTGCTTTTTTAATCATGCCGACAATAGCCAACAATACACCACCACCTATACCACCACCAGCAACGCTACTTAAAACACCCATAAGATCCATTCCGCCTGCATCAGCACCAGCAGCTGTAGCAGCTCCAATACCTAGCATGCCAAGCAATTTTCCGCCAATACCACCACCAAGAATTCCAACAATAGAATTACCGATTGTACCTAGAGATAAATTTTTCAACATAGATCCTGCAGCATTTCCGCCTGCAGCACCACTTACTAATTGTACGATTAAAGGGAGTAAATTTTCCATAATAAATAATAGTTTTTAGGTTAATTAGCTATAAATTAACAAAATAAGTATCAAATATGCAAAAAAACAAGCTCCTTTTTTAATATATGAGAGATAAGCCAAATGATTTTTAGATAAGAAAAATAAAAATAAGTTATATTTTTGAGGTATGAAATGATTAATTCTATCTGACAAATTAAAAAATGAATTAAAACCAGATGAAATACTTTTTACTTATTGTTATTTTACTTTTTACGAGTTGTTCTCCAAAACTAAGTCAATCCTTTAAAAAGGTTTCTAGTCCTGAAAAAACTTGGGCATTTTTTCATCCCTTTAAGGCAAAAAAAGCCTTTCGAATATCTAAACAAGTAGAAAAAATAAAAGATTCTATTGCTCGTAAAGGTAGCATAGGTAAAGATAATAGTGGCGGACAAATAGACGCTTTTAAGCATAGTTTTTGGATGGCTAGTTTGACACAAAAAATCGGTAAAAATGCAGCCTTAAGTTTAGGTAAGGCTCATGAAAAAGGAAATTATCAAACCTTTAAAAAACGACAATTAGAAGATGGCTTATTGCCAGACAAACCTTCATCAGAAATGGACTTATTTAACAATTTAGTAGGTGTGAAAGTGGGTTCTCAATATAAAAAAGCATCAAAAAAAGTAATCATTCAACAATTGCTAAATAAACTCCAACAAGGAGAATTGCGAATTTTAAAAAAGGACAATTTGGGTAATTTTTTAGATTGTCAAAATAATATTATCTCTGTTGATAGTTTAAAACATCGATGGTTGACTAAAAAGTGCTTGGTTCCGTCTAATTATTAAGGAGGATATTATACCAATTTAAACATATAATGTCGCATAAAATAGTTTCTTTTTCACAATCTTATCGTTAAAATATTGTACCATAAATATGGCTATGCTAAAATATTTTGTCTAAATCTTGTAAAAAATAACATCTATTTTATTTTACTACATCAAATATTTAAATTGGTATTAGTATATTGCATATTCAAAATTTTATAGAGTTTTATCTACAAATGCAACACATTAAAACTAAATATTTACAATTTTTAGCTATTGGTATTCTTCTGATAGGTTTTAGTTTTAATAGCCTCGCTCAAGCAGAAACACCACCAAAACCTTCTTTAGAAACAAGTGTTTATGATGATGCTAATTTGTTAAGTGCATATGAGAAAAGTGCTTTAGAACAAAAATTGATCAATTATAAGGATACTACTTCTACTCAAATAGTTGTCGTTACTGTAAAGACCATTCATGGAGAAGATATTGCTTTTTATGCTGCTCAATGGGCAGAGAAATGGGGTGTTGGTCAAAAGGAAGAAGATAATGGTGTTTTTATTTTGGTGGCTGAACATGAGCGAAGAATGACTATTAGTACAGGTTTTGGTGTTGAACATTTATTGACAGATGCTCTTTCAAAAAGAATTATCACCAATATTATTACACCTCAATTTAAGCAAGGCAATTATTATAGCGGATTAGATAAAGGTACTTCTGCAATTATTCAAGTACTTAACGGAGAATATCAAGGTTCACCGGAATACAACAATGAAGATCAAGGCATCCCTATTGTATTTATTATCCTATTTATAGTTATCCTATTTATCATTTTATCGAATAGAAACAAAGGACGAGGAGGTAAAGGCGGAAGAAGACGAGATTCAACGGCAGGTTCTATTTTAGAAGCCATTATTTTAAGCAATGCTGGTCGTGGAGGCTTTGGCGGAGGCGGAGGTTTTGGTGGTAGCTCTGGTGGAGGAAGTTTTGGTGGAGGCGGATTTAGTGGCGGCTTTGGCGGCGGAAGCTTTGGCGGCGGCGGTGCTTCTGGAGGATGGTAAGACACCAATTTCACTAATTTTCATGAAAAAATTATTTACAACTAGTATTGTAATAGATAACAATATCTTCAATATGTCTTTTTTTAAACTTTCTACTTTGTATTTTACTTACCAAACCGGGACAATCTGAAAAATATGCTGAAGCGGCTTTTTTGAAATTTTTAGAAAATAAATTGGTTGACCCCAAATGTGTTACTTTAACCTCATCTGATTTTCTCACATAATAATTACTTATGCTATAAGAATGACCAGCACCCATCATTGGAGCACTACCAAAGCCACCACCACCCATAGGTGCACCTACCATATGACCTTCTGTTACTTTTTGATAAAGGTTCATTTTACCTAAAATAACCTCTTCTAGCACTTCATATGAATCATCTCCTTTTACTTTTAAATATACATAGGAGTCATCACCAATAATCACTTTTTTCAAGTCTCTGAAATGATATTTTAGAGCTTTAGAATCTTTCGTTTTAAATTTCACTTGGTCTCTAGAAATAACTTTACCAACGCCTATTTTTTCTTTACCATCATTAAAATATAAGATGGCTTTATTTGACATTCCACAGCTAGTATTTAAAAAACTAAGTAACACTAACGTTACAAGTACTTTTATATTCATTATTTTATATAGTGGGTTCTGAAAATTATTTTTTCTATTTTCTTAAAATGACAAAAACCCTTTTTTATCATTTTGAGAAATATAATAATTAATGCCTCCAATATCTTCTTTTTCTAACTTCACCAGCTTTCCCTAAAGTATTAAATTTATAGCTAAAACCTAACATAAAATACTGTTGTAAAACAGTACTTTGCGAATCTTCAATATAGTTTCGAGTAGCTTCTCTTCTTGCATTGGTGTTTTGATTTAATAAATCATAAGCTTTTAAGGTAATCATCCCTTTGTTTTGTAGTACAGAATAGGATAAGGTAGAGTTCCAAAACCAAGCACTTTTTTGAAAATTAGCAGCGATATCTGGGTCATAACTGTAAATGATATTATTTTTCCATTCTAAATTTTTAGGCACCATCGTTGTCGTTTCAATAGATAAAGAGTGACTTATAAAGTCTGTATCATTAAATTTTTCAATATCGTATTTATTATTGTTAAACGATACATTGTAGCGTGGCATAATTTCTAATACATCTTTCCATGTAAATGTAAAAGAAGCATTTGGTGTAAATACAGTATTATTTGATGCGTATCTTGTATTATTATTAAAGTTGATATTTCTATTTTTACTAAGGTTAATACCTAGTTGAAGCTTCAGTGTTTTTGCAGAGTCAATTTTTATAGATTTGCTATATCTACCTCCTAAATTTGTGGTGTAAGCTCCATTTACATTGGTGTAAGTAGTGTTTCGTAAAAAATTCTCATCAATAGTAGTTTTAGCAACCACTTGATTGTTAGAAAAAACAGACCACATATAACTAAAAAATCCTGTGCCTTTTTGAAAATCAAAAAGATTAAAATGAAACCCAATTGTATGATCGTTTGAAGGTTCTAAACTAGGATTCCCTACAATTGTATTTAACGGATTAGAAATATCAATAAAAGGTTGTAGCTGTCTGAGTTGAGGTGCTCTGTTTCTTAAACGATACCTAATACTAAAAGATTTTTTTGAACTGAATCTATATCTAAATCTAGATGTGACTCCAAAAGCATTAAATTTTCGTTTTAAATCAAATTCAGGCCTTAAGAAGTCTTGACTTTCTAAAGTTCTAATTATATAAGAACTCCCTAAATTAAAACTCAGCTTATCTTTTTTATATCCTAATTTTAAACCTTGAATATTTCTTTTGTTTAGGTACTTAAAATCGGTACTTAAATCTGTATTAAAATCGGTAAAACTTTGACTAGTTTCATTGTAGCTAAAGGTGCTTTTTACATTTTCTCTTTTTTGATTACTAAAGCTATAATTGAAGTCTAAATGGAATTCTTTACCTGAAAGAGGTAATCTGTAGGTGAGTTCAGTTTCAAAATTGTTGACATCGTTATTGTCATCTGTAAACTGATTTCTAGAAATGGTTTCAGGTGTGTTTCCATAAATTTCTGTTTCAGAACTTAAAAAATCATCACTAGTTGATGAATTTAATTCATTAATCAGTTGTAATTTTAAAAACGACCCTTTGCTTCCTAAATTTTTAGTAATACTTAAATTGTTCTCAAAGCTTTTACCAATACTTTCTACAAAAGAGGAGGTGTTTGATTCATTAGTTAAAACTTGATCTTCATCAAGAGAGTTTTCATCTTTATCAAATTTTCTTTTATTGGTTGAATATTGAAAAGAAGGCTGAATATTGATAAGTAAGGTTGAATCGATTTTTATATCAAATTCTAAATTTGCACTATGATTGTCCGATTGATTTGTTGAGTTGGAATTTGAATTTGTAAAGTATCTTTCGTCAGGTAGAATATTTTCTCTTTGCGTTGCTTTTTTATCTTCTGAATCACTACTTGAATAAAAATAATCAGTTGAAATATCTACCTTTTTGCCAATTTTATCAGCATAATTAAA
>CAYRZY010000050.1:0-14797 GCA_964428855.1 uncultured Flavobacteriaceae bacterium | reverse complement strand
TGATGAATGGGTAATCCTAATTGTTTTGCCATCATACCCGCACAAATATTACCAAAATTACCACTAGGCACTGAAAATACAAGTTTTTTATCCTTGTTTTTCAATTGTTTATAAGCAAAGAAAAAATAGAACATCTGCGGTAGCCAACGTGCAACATTAATGGAATTTGCAGAAGTCAATTGCATATTTGAGGTAATCGATGGGTCTAAAAAAGCTTTTTTAACCATGGCCTGACAATCGTCAAACGTACCTTTAACCTCTAAGGCTTTAATGTTTTGACCCAAGGTTGTCAATTGTTTTTCTTGTACTTCACTTACTTTTTCACTAGGATATAAAATAACAACATTGACATTTTTAACACCTAGAAATCCGCTTGCCACCGCACCACCAGTATCACCAGAAGTAGCGACTAGCACAGTCACTTCGTTGTTGGAATCTGCATTTAAATAGCCTAAACAGCGAGCCATAAACCGAGCACCCACATCTTTAAAAGCCATGGTTGGCCCGTGAAATAATTCTAAAGTTTTGATAGTATCCTCAATATCAACCAACGGAAAATCAAAACTCACCGTTTCTTTGATAATTTCTTTTAAAATAGGAGTTGGAATCTCATTACCAACAAATTGTTGAATGGTAGTAAAAGCAATTTCTTCATTAGAGTATTGCTCAATATTTGCTATAAAATCAGAAGGTAGTTTCTGAATAGTTTTGGGGAAGTACAAGCCTTTATCTTCAGCTAATCCTTTAATAACAGCATTTTTAAAACTTACCTCTGCTGCTTTTCTATTTAAACTGTAGTATTTCATTATATTTTGTTCTGGAAATAGAATAAAGATTTAAAATGGGGTTTAATGAACTTGTCTATTTTCTTTTATCTCTTCTCTGTTTATATTTTCTTAATCGTAAAGTGTTACTATTCAGACTGCATACTGCCACTGCCAACTTAACACTATTTTAAATTACTTTAACCCCTTCAGTATTCACTTTCGAAACATAAATATTAAAATCTATGGTAGAATTTTGATATACTTTTTTCATGGCATTCGCTACATTATTAGCATTTTCTTCTCCTTTGCAAAGTCCGAAAATGGTTGGCCCTGAACCAGAAATACCTATGCCTAAAGCTCCATTTTGTAAACCTGCTTGTTTGACTTCATCAAATAAGGGAATTAATTTTTTGCGATGCGGTTCAGCAATCACATCAATTAATGACCTGCTAATTAACTGGTAGTCTTTAGTGTAAAGCCCGCTAATTAAACCCGCAAGATTTGCACTTTGTTTGACAGCATCAGCAATTGAAATGCTAGGTTTCAATACATTTCTAGCATCTTCTGTTTTTACTTCTATTTGAGGATGAATAACTGCTACCCATAATTCATTTGGGACAGGCAATTTTACAATTTCAAGAGGTTCGTAGCTTTTCACCAAAATGAATCCGCCATAAATAGCCGCCGCCACATTGTCTGCTATTGGTGAGCCACAAGCTATTTTTTCACCCAATCTTGAAAATTCGGTCAATTCTAATTTGGTAAAAGGTTTGCCTAACAATTCATTGGTTGCAAAAGCTGCACCAGCTGCACTAGAAGCACTGCTCCCTAATCCACTGCCAGGCTTTACTTTTTTAAACAATTGCATGTCAATACCAAAATCAGCAGTTGCTTTATCGAGCATAGCTTTAACCACAACACTTGCAGCATTTTTGTTACTATCAAAAGTCAATTCAGCACCTTCAATTTTAGAAATTTTAACACCTTTTTCTGCTGTTTTTGTCAACACCATTTCATCTCCAATGGTATTGATAGCGAAACCTAGAGCATCAAATCCGCAAGAAACATTGGCAACAGTAGCAGGGGCAAATATTTTTATTGAATTCATATTAAACGAACATTTATATTATTTTCGATACAATTGACCTCGACTTTAAGGCTCATCAAATCACTCGAACAGACATCTATACATTCAAAATAACGTGATGTTATATCATAATTAGTATGCATTACTTATTGGCTATTTTAATAATGTCAGCAAAAACTCCCGAAGCTGTAACATCCGCACCCGCACCCGCACCTTTAATAATCATTGGCTGTTCAGGATATCGTTTGGTATAAAACATGACAATATTATCTTTTCCTTCTAGATTATAAAATGGATGACCTTTTGGAATCTCTTTCAAACCTACTTTTGCCTTCCCATTGACAAATTGAGCAACATATTTCAATTGACAATTATTTTTATTGGCAGATTTTAGTAATTGATTAAAATGTTCAGCATCCGCGTTAAGCGAATTGTAAAAATCGTCAACAGAATTAGCATTATGATTATTTTTGGTTAAAAAAGAATCATTTTCTATGTCTTCCAAATCTAATTTCACACCGCTTTCTCTGGCCAAAATTAATATTTTTCTGGCAACATCAACACCACTTAAATCAATTCTTGGGTCTGGTTCGGTATAACCTTCATTTTGGGCTTGTTTAACAACGTCATAGAAATTGGTGTTTTCCTTGAAGTTATTGAATATAAAGTTTAAACTGCCTGAAAGCACTGCCTGAATACTTTGAATTTGATCGCCAGAAGCTATTAAATTATTTAAGGTAGCAATAATTGGCAATCCTGCACCAACATTGGTCTCAAAGAGATAAGGAACATTGTATTCTAATGATAAATTTTTAAGTTCTTGATATTTTGTATAAGTTGATGAGCTGGCAATTTTATTACAAGCTACTACCGCTGTACTATTGCTTAAATATTGAGAATACACATCGGCAATTGTTGCATTGGCAGTAATATCTACAAAAATACTATTTCTGAGATTAAGCAATTTTACTTGCTTGAAAAACCCATCTATTGAAGCTTCTTCACCTTTGTCTAATTGAGGTTGCCAAGTAGAAAGTTGAATACCATCTTCATCAAAAATCATTTTTCTTGAATTGGATAAGCCAATGATGCGGATTTTAATTTTCAACTTTTCTTGCAAATATTCTTGCTGTTGTTCAATTTGTTCAATCAATTTAGCTCCAACATTACCAACACCTGTAATGAATAGATTGAGCTGCTTGTAATTGTCTTTAAAAAAGGTTTCGTGCAAGGTATTTAAGGCTTTCTTCACATCTTTGGCAGCGATTACCGCAGAAATATTCTTTTCTGAAGCTCCTTGAGCAATGGCTCTAATATTGACATTGTTTTTCCCTAAAGTACCAAACATTCTGCCGCTAATACCTTGATGGCTTTTCATTTGATCGCCAACAATAGCAATAATAGACAAGTTATTTTCAATAATTAAAGGTTTGATTCTGTTTTTTAAAATTTCAAATTCAAAAGCACTGTCAATGACATTTTTTGCTTTATTAGCATTACTATCGTCAATACCAATACAGATAGAATGTTCTGAAGATGCTTGAGTAATTAATTTTACATTCGTTTTTTCACTGGCAAGGGTTTCAAATAATCGCTTAGAAAACCCAGGAATACCAACCATACCAGAACCTTCTAAAGTAATTAATGTGACATGATCAATATGGCTAATTCCTTTTACAGGGTTGTTTTCTTTCTTGCTAGTTTTAGTAATTAAAGTCCCTTTATCATCAGGTTGTAATGTATTTTTTATATGAATAGGAATTTCTTTTCTCAATACAGGATGTATGGTAGGTGGATAAATAACTTTTGCACCAAAATGTGAAAGTTCCATGGCTTCTTCGTAAGAAATTTGTTCAATAGGAGTGGCTTGTTTCACTAATTTCGGATTCGCAGTATACATACCACTAACATCTGTCCATATTTCAAGTGTTTCAACTTCTAAAGCAGCAGCTAAAATTGCGGCGGTATAATCAGAACCTCCTCTGCCTAATATTGTAGTATCACCACTTTCACCAGTGGCTATAAAGCCTGGTAAAATAGACACTTGTGTTTTGTTAGCTTTAAAGTGGTCTTGAATGTTTTTATTGCTAATTTCAAAATTAACAGTAGCTGAATTGTAGTTATTGTTGGTTTTTATTAATGTTCTGGTGTCAACTCTAGCAGATGATATTCCATTTGCTAATAATGCTTTGTTGATGATATAAGAAGAAAGCTGTTCTCCATAACTGACAATGGTAGCTTCACTTTTTGCAGACAGTTCTCTAATTAATGAAATGCCATGTAAGACCTCACTTACATCTTTTAATTTTTGATTGACATAAGCGTTGAGTTCTTCCTTTTCTTTAGCTGAAAATAGTTCTGAAATTATCTTGAAGTGAATGTCTTTAATATCCTCTAATACAGAGATATAAGCTGATTTTTTTATAGATGCTAATTGAGCAGATTCTAACAATAAATTGGTGATTTGTGAAAAAGCAGAAACCACAATAATTTGAGGTTCCTCTTTATTCGAAGCAATGATTTCAATTATTTTTTTGATATTCTTTGAGGAGCCTACAGAAGTTCCTCCAAATTTTAATACTTTCATTTTAAGTAAATTGTAATGATACAATGTGTTGTTTTCTATTAAATAATAGAGATGACCAAGAGAGCGATATGTATATAATTAACCCCAAAGGGTCATAGTAGTTGTGCTAATAGTCATAACTGTCTCAATAGAAATTGAGCTTGTAGAAGAAGTTGTTATGTTTTTAGTTACTTGCACAGCTCAAATGTAAGAGATATTACTCAGACAACAATCACTAAATTCCATTAAATTATATTTTTATTGAATTTTCAGATTTTCTTATAAAAATTTATAAATAATTAATTTTTAAAGCTATTTTTGAGCTTCTATCAATTTATATTAAAATGAGAAAAACTGCTTTTACATTATTGTTTGTATTCTTAACGAATGTATTTTGCTTTAGTCAAGAAGCGTTGACACCAATTGATTTTTTAACAAAAGACTTCCATAAAAATAGGCGAGAGGCTCTGCGTACTAAGATGCCTAAAAATAGTGTGGCTGTATTTTTTGCAAATCCAGTTAGGAATAGAGCCAATGATGTAGATTATATTTACCATCAAGATCCTAATTTTTACTATTTAACAGGCTATAAAGAACCACATGCGGTATTATTGATTTTTTCTGAGAATCAAATTGATGGAAATCAGACTTATAATGAAACTATTTATGTGCAAGAACGTAATAAAAAGAAAGAGTTATGGGACGGTAAACGGTTGGGAATAAAAGGAACTCAAGAGAAATTGGGTTTTAAGATGGTTTCAAACGGCAGTGAGTTTGAAAAATCAACGCTAGATTATAAAGGGTTTGAAAAAGTACTTATTTTCGATTTTAAAGATGACTATAGAGATTCTAATAAAAATAATGCCGATTTATTTGACCTAGTTTCACAATTTAAAGAGAAAGCATCCTTTGACAAAAGCTTACTACCTAGTCCTGAAAAAGACAGGGCTTATCAGCTTATTAAAACTACAGAAATTGAAAATAGTGCTAATGTTGCACAAATAATTGGTAGGTATCTTGATTATTATCCAGCACTTAAAGAAGACGAGTTGTTAAATGGATATAAAAATGCTCAAACTGAAGAATTAAGAAAGGAGTTCAAGCAGAAAGTAAGTTTGCACATAGCTGCGAAACCCAAAACAAATATTGACATTTCTAGTTTAGAAGCTTATATGAGTTCTTTGCGTGAAATTAAATCGGCTCAAGAATTAAAACTATTAAAAAAAGCCATTGAAATTTCAGCGGTAGGTCAGATTGAAATTATGAAAGCAATGCATCCAAATATGTCAGAAACTGAAATACAAGGCGTGCATGAATTTGTCTATAAAAAATATGGAGCCGAATATGAAGGCTATCCATCTATTGTTGGTGGCGGTCATAATGGTTGTATTCTACATTATATTGAAAACAACAAGACTAAAGTTGGCAATGATTTGGTTTTGATGGATTTAGGTGCTGAATATAGAGGCTATACGGCCGATGTGACGAGAACTATACCTGCAAATGGTAAATTTTCAATAGAACAGAGGGCTATTTATGATATCGTATATAAAGCTCAAGAAGCAGGTATTGCTGAATTGACCGTTGGTAATAATTTTAGAGTTTCACATCAAGCTACACAAAGAATAATAAATAATGGTTTGTTAAAATTAGGAATTATCAAGTCATTGACCGAAAAGCATAATTATTATCCACATGGATCTTCGCATCATATCGGTTTAGATGTCCACGATCCAGGTGAATACGGAACCTTTAAAGCCAATATGGTCATTACTGTTGAACCTGGTATTTACATTCCTGAAAACAGTGATTGCGATAAAAAATGGTGGGGAATTGCCGTTAGAATTGAAGATGATATTTTAGTTACCGATAAAGATCCTGTAAATTTATCAGCTCTAGCACCAAGAAAAGCAGATGAGATTGAAAAAATGATGCAACAAGAGAGCGTGTTGAGTGGCTTTGTTTTGCCTATTTTAGATTAGTTTTTAGTTGGCAGTAGCAGTGTTCAGTAACAAAGAATAAAAGTTAGAAAGTTGTCTCATATTATTAGATGAAATTTTCTTTGCATACTTTGCGTAAACATCCGTATTGCTTGGCTTTGCGTACTTTGCGAGAAATAAAATAGAAATTAAATTATTACTTTATTAAATAAATGAAAGTTTGTATAGCCGAAAAACCAAGTGTAGCGAGAGAAATTGCCACTGTACTAGGAGCAAAGACAAAGCGTGACGGCTACTTTGAAGGTAATGGTTATGCGGTTACTTATACTTTCGGACATTTATGTACCTTACTAGAACCTAAAGATTATAAGCCACATTGGAAAAGCTGGGATTTGAATAATTTACCCATGTTACCCGAAAAATTTGAAACCAAAGTCACTTCAAATCAAGGAATTCAGAAACAATTTAATGTCATTAAAAGCCTGTTAGACAAAGCCAACTTGGTTATCAATTGTGGGGATGCCGGGCAAGAAGGAGAATTGATTCAACGCTGGGTGATCAATCAAGCAAATTATAAAGGTGAGATACAGCGATTGTGGATTTCTTCTTTGACTACCGAAGCCATTAAAGAAGGTTTTAAAAACTTAAAACCCTCTGAAAATTATGATAATTTGTATTATGCTGGCTTTTCTCGTGCCATTTGCGATTGGTTGTTAGGATTGAATGCAACACGCTTATACACCGTTAAACACGGAGGATACAAACAGGTATTGTCAGTTGGCAGAGTGCAAACACCAACGTTGGCGATGTTGGTGAATCGTTTTAAAGAGATTGAGAATTTTAAGCCTTACCCGTATTGGGAGCTACAAACTACCTACAGAAAAACACTTTTTAGTTATGAAGATGGTCGGTTTTTAAAGAAAGAAGACGGTGAACTCTTGGCTGCGAAGGTTAAAGAAAGTGATTTTACCATTACTGGAGTTAGTAAGAAAAAAGGAAAGGAGTATGCTCCGAAGTTATTTGATTTGACAGGTTTGCAAGTGTATTGTAATACAAAGTTTGGCTTTACAGCCGATGAAACCTTAAAAATGGTTCAAAAGCTGTATGAATCAAAAGTAGTAACGTATCCTAGAGTTGATACGACTTTTTTACCGAACGATGTGTATCCTAAAGTAAAAGGTATTCTCAATAAACTAGCTAATTATAGCACTTTAACTAAAGTTTTACTTGATAAAAAAATAAAAAAATCTTCTCGTGTTTTTAATGACAAGAAAGTAACCGATCACCATGCAATCATCCCCACAGGCATCCAATCTAAATTGCAATACAATCAGCAACAGATTTATGATATTATTTGCAAACGATTTATTGCTGTTTTTTATGAGGATTGTGATATTTCAAGGACTACAGTTGTGGGTGAGGCTGAGAAAGTTGTTTTTAAAACCTCAGGCAAAGAGATCTTAAAAAAAGGATGGCGTGTTGTATTTGAAGGTGTTTCAACAGACGATGAAGCATCTGTATCAGAGATATTACCAAATTTCACGAAAGGTGAGTCTGGCACACATGAACCTTCATTTTTAGAAAAGGAAACCAAACCTCCACGTAATTTTACAGAGGCAACTTTATTAAGAGCCATGGAGACCGCAGGCAAGCAGGTTGATGATGATGAAATGCGAGAATTGATGAAAGAAAATGGTATTGGCAGACCCTCTACACGTGCCAGTATTATTGAGACGTTGTTTAAGCGTAAATATGTGGTACGTAAAAAGAAGTTATTGATACCCACCAGTACAGGGATAAAATTGATTGACACCATTCAAAATAAATTATTGAAATCGGCTGAATTGACGGGGCAATGGGAAAAAAAGTTAAAAGAGATAGAGCATGGCACCTATAATGCAGGAGCTTTTATAAAGGATATGAAACGTATGGTTGACCAATTGGTCTATGAAGTTAGAAGTGAAAAAGCAGTCACTAAAATTTCGCATACTACTGCAAAAGCAGCAACAAAACAACCAAAAAAAGCAACAAAGAAAGGTATGGCAGGTCAAGTTTGTCCGCAATGTAAGAAAGGACAACTTTTAAAAGGAAAAACAGCTTATGGCTGTAGTGAGTATAAGAATAATTGCCGTTTTAAACTGCCTTTTACTTTTCAAGAAAAAAAGATTTCTGAAAACCAATACCTTCGTTTATTACAAAAAGGAGCCACGGTAAACTTAAAAGGCTTTACCACTGATAGTGGTAAAAAGGACGGTTCACTAGTTTTTGATGCTAGTTTCAATTTGGCTTTAAAAGAAAAAGGAGCTGGTACAAAAAACAAAAAGAAAGAAGAGTTGCCTTGTCCGAAATGTACTAAAGGAACCATTCTTAAAGGTAAAACAGCTTATGGTTGCAGTGCTTATAAAGAAGGTTGTGATTTTAGATTTAGTTTTGATAAGATTCGAGAAAAAGCTAATGGAAAGCCTTTGACGAAGGATTTTGTGATGCAGATATTGAAGGGTTTAGATTAGTTTTATTCCATATCTATCATTACTTCTTCAACACTTCCCTTATTTTTTAATATTATTCTTTCTCCTGCTTTATTTATAAGGTAAACATGCTTTTTATCTTCAGTTATTGCAACTCCATTTTTAAAATTTCTAACATATTTATATATGGGGGCAATTTCAATTTCTCCGTTCTTATTGATATAACCACATTTATCTCCAACAAAATAAGCTTTAGATGATTTAAAATTTCGTTTTCTATAAGTGGCTAGGCCATCAGAAAAAGGTTCAACACAACCTGTAAATTTAAAATCTATAATTACTTGATTGTCTTTGTTTATAAAGCCCCATTTTCCATTTTTTACTACAGGAGCCAATCCTTCAGAAAAGTAATTTGCAGCATCATAGATTAAAGGAATAATTACTTTGCCATTTTCATCTATAAAACCGTGTTTTTTATCTTTAACAATGAAAGCCTTTTTTTCGGTAAAATCTCCTATTTCATTATAAATTGGTTTTATAATCGTATTAAAATTTGTATCTAAAACACCTGTTTTATTGTTTATTTTAACATAATACACCTTAGATGTAGGTTTTTTTAAGAATAAATGATTAAAGCTGTATTTGTAACTTATCTTTTGATAAATAGGTTTTACCACTGTAATTCCTTTTTTATCTATAATTCCGTATTTATCATTAATTCTAACAATAGCAAATCCATCTTTAAAATTTGAAGCACGTTTATAAATAGGTTTTGTTATTTCTTTCCCTTTTTTATTTAAGTAACCATACATACCATTACTTAAAAAAAGAATAGTTTCTGATTTAAAATTAGCAGATAAATAATCATATTTAAATTCAGTTAACTTCTTACCTTTTTTAGTTAATAATGCAAACTTCTTATTTTTTTGAGCGATTATTCGTTTTCCATTATTTGTAAATTCTAATGTGTAGTCATATATAGGCTTAAGAATGACTTTATTTTTAATATTTATTAAGCCATACTTCCCATTCTTTTTAAATTTAAAAATTTCTGGTATAGATGTATTCGATAAATTATCATACTCTGAAGGAATTACATGTTTTCCATTTAGATCTAAAACACCATATTTACCTTTAATTTTAAAAATAGAGTACGCTCCGAAAAATTTTTCTTTTAAAGATCCTAATTCATCATATTTTGTCTCAATGATACTATTAAAATTAGTATCAATAAAACCTAGTTTTCCATTTTTTTCAAAAACATAAAGATCATCATTGTATTGAGAATAAATATTTATTGATATTAAAAAAAATATGATTAAAAAAGTTACAGCTTTCATAATATAATTTGTTTATATCTCCACCAACTCTTGACCTCTCAACAAATCTTCAATCGTTTCTCTTTGACGAATTAAATAACCTTTGCCATTCTTTACCAATACTTCGGCAGGTCTATAGCGTGAATTGTAATTAGAGGCCATAGAAAAGCAATAAGCTCCTGCATTGTGTATCGATAAAATGTCTTCTTCTTTAATTTCAGAAATTTGACGATTGACCCCAAAAGTATCTGTTTCGCAAATATAACCTACAACGGTATAGAAACGTTTTTTACCTTTCGGATTTGAAAGATTTTCTATATGATGATAAGCATCGTAAAACATAGGGCGAATAAAATGGTTTAATCCGCTATCAATACTAGCAAACACTGTAGAAGTGGTTTGTTTTACTACATTTACATTTACTAAAAACTGTCCTGCTTCACTTACTAAAAACTTTCCAGGTTCAAACATTAAAGTCAAATCTCTACCAAAATCTTTACAGAAAACATTAAATCGTTTTGATAGTTTTTTACCCAATTCTTCAATATCAGTTTGTATGTCTCCTTCTTTGTAAGGCACTTTAAATCCGCTACCAAAATCTATAGATTCTAAATTTTTAAAAGTCTCGGCAGCACTAAAAAGTATTTCTGTTGCACGTAAAAAGGCATCTACATCGTAAATATCAGAGCCTGTATGCATATGTACTCCCGTTATGAGCATTCCTGTATTTTCAACCACACGATGTATATGAGGCAATTGATGTATGGAGATTCCGAATTTAGAATCGATATGACCTACAGAAATTTTACTGTTTCCACCAGCCATCACATGAGGGTTCATACGTACACAAACTGGTACTTTAGGATATTTTTGCCCAAATTGCTCTAAAATAGAAAGATTGTCAATATTTATTTGAGCACCTAATTTCATGGCTTGTTCTAACTCTTCTAAAGATACACCATTTGGTGTGAATAAGATGTCTCTTGGGTCGTAACCAGCCTTTAAACCTAATTGAACTTCTTGAACAGAAACCGTATCTAACCCTGCATTTAATTTATTAAATAACTGTAAGACATTTACATTAGACAATGCTTTTACAGCATAATTAATCTTTAAGTTTTTTACACTAGAAAATGCTTTAATCATTCGTCTGTATTGTGACTCTATCTTGTCAGCGTCATATACGTATAGCGGACTTTCATATTTTTTAACTAATGATAATAATAGGTTTCTATCCATTGTTTTTTCTATTATGAGTCAGTAAAAATAAGGAACTCAATTTTACTGTAAAAACTTTTTAGAAAATTATCACAAAATATTGAGATTTGTTATAAAATACTGATGTAAAAAATAAAAGAATAATTTTAACCGTTTATAATTTTTTTCTATTTATCAATTCAAAAAATGCTTTACGATACGTGTCACCAATAGGTAATTGATTTTGATTGATATAAACGGAATCCGTAGTAGTTTTATCAATGTGGTTTATAGAAATAATATACGACTTATGTATTTTAATAAAATTATTTTCACTTAGATAATCTTCAATATGTTTAAGTGTATTATAGGTGATTATTTGTTGGTCTTTTAAATGAATAGCAACATAGTTCTTCAATCCTTCAACATAGGAAATATCATTGATATACACTTTTTCAAAACTATTTTTGTTTCCTGTTTTGATAAATATAAATTCATCCAAATCAGCTTTTTGTACAATAGTTTTATCCTCGGATTTTACCTTTAAAACAGCCTGGTAAAATCGTTCAAATTCAAAGGGTTTTAGTAAATAATCAATAGCATCTAAATCATAACTTTCTAAGGCAAATTGTGGATATGCTGTTGTGAAAATAATGTTCACTTTACCTTTTACTATCTTCGATAATTGAATGCCTGTTAAATTTGGCATTTGAATATCTGATAGAATCAAGTCAATCTCTTTATTTTCGATTAACTGTAAAGCTTCTAAAGAACTGGTGGTGGTTGCAATTAATTTTAAAAACGAGACTTTAGCAACGTATTTTTCTAACAATCTGATTGCTGGCGGTTCATCATCGACAATAAGACATTTTATAATTTCTTTCATTTTAAAGGAATTTTTAAATAAGCTTTAAAACTATCATTGCCATTGTCGTAATTCAAAACATAATCCTTTTTAAAGATAGCAGTTAATCTACGTTCAACATTTGTTTTTCCAATACCTTTTGATGTGTATTTTTCTGAAGTAATAAACTTATTTTCGGTTGTTAATTCTAAATAACCATTTTCGATGGTAATGTTAATCTTTACAGGATTGTCTTTATCATTTATGATACCGTGCTTAAATACATTCTCAACAAAGTGAATTAATATTAATGATGGTATTTGCTGCATATCTACCAAGCCATTTACTTTAAAATCAATAAATAATTCATTTTCAAAACGTTTATAATAAAAATAAATGTAATCTTCTAAAAATTTGATTTCGCTTTTTAATGATAGAAATTCATCTTGTGATTCATAAGTAACAAAACGTAATAATTCTGATAATTTATGAATGTCTTTTGCAGTTTCAGGCTTATCATCTATTAATTCTACATAAAAAGCATTCAGCGTATTAAATAAAAAATGAGGACTGATTTGAGATTTCAAGTAATTAACTTCTGCTTTTTTATGATCAATTTCTAATTGATGCAGTCTACTCTTGTTTTCATTATGTTGAAAAAACAGAAACAAAATGGTACTATATAAAATGGCTTTTAAAGCAAAGTATGTATTGTCGAAAAAGTAGAAACCAATCCTTCTTGATTTTTCCGCATAATTATGTATTTCTGTAATATTAAATAAAATTACTTCTTCCAGAAAGTATCTTAATGATGCAAATAAAATAAAAGATAGTATTGTGAAAAGAATAAATTTATAAAATTCATTCTTTTTTAAAGTTAGAGGGCAAACAACATAAAAATTGAAGAAATAGATACTAAAAAACACCAAATTAAATGATAGAGTATAATAAAAAAGAGGTAAAGTAAACTCTTTCGACAAGCTATCCATCCCACCAATTACGTATTGACCAAAAAAATTCATCAGTACAACTACACTAATTATTAGTGTATGATACTTCCATTTGTGTTTTGTTTTCATAAGGTAAAAATAGACCTTTTTTAAGGTGTTTTTTATAGATTTATACAAACTCCACTTTTATTATATAAAACACTTATTTAAGCTGACTAATCCGTTTGTATGTTTGATTTCAGAGCTTGTAAGGTGAAAAGTACTGTTGGTGAAATTACACTTTTAATAAGAACAAAGCCTTGTAGTTTAGCCAAAAATTAATAATCTAAAAACATAAAATTATGAAATCATTATTTGAAATTACTTTATTTAGCTTAATAACAATCTTTACTTTAACAAGCGGTATAGCACAAACTGGAGAAAGTAAACTTACAAACAACAAACAAACAGAAATTTTATTGATTGGCACATTCCATTTTAACAATCCTGGTGCAGATGTAGCACAATTCAAAACATTTGATGTTTTAAAAGATGAAACTCAAAAAGAACTTGAAGAGATTGCTCAAAAAATAGCAGCATTTAATCCTACTAAAATATTTGT
This sequence comes from uncultured Flavobacteriaceae bacterium, assembly GCA_964428855.1. Taxonomy (GTDB): domain Bacteria; phylum Bacteroidota; class Bacteroidia; order Flavobacteriales; family Flavobacteriaceae; genus Aureibaculum. The sequence continues at coordinate 1,058 of CAYRZY010000050.1, read as the reverse complement.
AGAATGGAATTATAAAGAACAAAAAGAATTGGACTCTTTATATGGCTTGTATAAAGCTGGTAAACTTTATAATAAAAAACTATCAAATTTTTATAAAACAAATGAGATTTTTCAATTGGCTTTTAGAGCTGGAAAATTGAATGATAATTCACAAATAGATGCTATCGATTATAATAAATCAAATTTCCCTTTTGAAAAAGTAATGGCATCTATCAAGAAAAATAATCAAACTGAAATTGAAGAATACATAACGAGTATCATACAAAAATATGAAAGTGATTTTAATGCTAAAATTGTATCTAATTCATCCTTAAAGGAAATACTTTATGAAGATAATTCGAAAGACTATCGAAAAGAAGCGAATGAATTTTATGAGAAAATATTAACTGTTGGTGATGATACTGATTTTATTGGAGCGTATTTAACATCTGAATGGAATAGACGAAACTTATATATGTGGTCATTGATTAAGAAAAAAACTACTCTAAAAGATGAACGAGTAATGGTTTTACTTGGAGCATCTCACATTGCAAATATTAAAAATCTAATTGATGCAAATGAGAATTGGAAAACGGTAGAGTTGATATATGTAGTTGAGGGTAAATAACATAATATTAGATAGTAATAAACTAAAGAACCTCTCAAATGATCCACTTTGAGAGGTTTTTTCTATTAGAAATTTTACTGATACCTCAAAGCTGTAATCTCAGCAATTTTTACAATCACCTCTATTGCTTTTTGCATAGACTCTACAGGTACATATTCATAGCGTCCGTGAAAGTTATGACCGCCAGCAAAGATGTTTGGGCAGGGCAACCCTTTATAAGACAACTGAGAACCGTCCGTGCCACCACGTATTGCTTTAATTAAAGGTGTTATGCCTAGTTCTTTCATAGCTTCTTCTGCAATATCAACAATATGCATTACAGGTTCTACCTTTTCACGCATATTAAAATATTGATCTTTGATTTCAACATGGATCAGATCCAATCCAAGTTCTTTATTTAATTGATCGACAATTTCCTGAAACTGTTTCTTCCTGTTTTGGAATAATTCCA
>CAYRZY010000049.1:0-15078 GCA_964428855.1 uncultured Flavobacteriaceae bacterium | reverse complement strand
TGACCGAATTTTTTACGTTCAACCATTCTAGGATCTCTAGTAAGTAAACCTTCTGGTTTTAATACAGCTCTATAATCTTCATCTATAGAAACCAAAGCTCTAGTAATACCTAAACGAATTGCTTCAGCTTGACCAGTTACACCACCTCCAAAAACATTTACTGTAATATCGTAATTCTTTTCGTTATCAGTTAACATTAAAGGTTGCTTTACTTTATATTGTAAAGTACCTGTAGTGAAGTAATTCGTTAATTCTCTTTTGTTGATTGTAATTTTCCCTTTTCCTTTAGAGAGGTATATACGAGCAACAGCTGTTTTTCTTCTACCTATTTTATGTACAATTTCCATTATCTAAGATCTTTTAGGTTAATAGTTTTTGGGTTTTGAGCACCTTTATTATGCTCGCTTCCAGCAAAAACATGTAAATTTCTAAATAAAGCACTACCTAATTTATTTTTAGGTAACATGCCCTTTACTGCTTTTTCCACCAAACGAGTTGGGTCTTTTTGAAACAACTCTGTTGCAGTTAATGATCTTTGTCCTCCAGGATAACCAGTATGACGGATGTACGATTTGTCAGTCCATTTTTTACCAGTTAAAATAATTTTTTCTGCATTGATAACAACTACGTTATCACCACAATCCACATGAGGAGTGAAATTTGGTTTGTACTTACCTCTAATTAGCATAGCTATCTTAGATGATAAACGACCCAATGTTTGTCCGTCCGCATCAACTAAAACCCACTCTTTATTTACGGTGGTTTTGTTAGCCGAAACTGTTTTGTAACTTAATGTGTTCACACGATTAGTTTTTGTCTATTAATAATTTGTTTTTATCCCCTAAAAAGAGGAGTGCAAATGTACAAACTATTATTTACATAACAAACAGTGATTTTAATATATTTTCAGCGGGTGAATTTAACATATTTGCAAGTGAAATTAACATATTATTAAGATGGGTTTGTACTATCTTGTAAGCTCAAAATGTAACATTTATAGTTTTATGTAGTCTATTAAATAACTAAAACTATTTCAACCTAAAAAATGAAGAATTTACTCCTGCTTTTATTTCTTACTATCTGTTTATTTGTAAATGCACAAGAATCAAAGGATAAAGTTCCAAAAAGAATTTATACCACAAAATTTTTAGCCCAAGAAAAAGCTCCTGTAATTGACGGAATTATAGACGATGCAGGTTGGGATATTGTTGAATGGGCTGGAGATTTTATAGAAAGAAGTCCAGACGAAAATACACCGCCAGAACAACAGACAAAATTTAAAATAGTCTATGATGCTAAAAACTTATATATAGCGGCTAGAGTTTTTGATACTGAACCTGATAAAATTGAAAAACGTTTGTCTAGAAGAGATGGTTTTGAAGGCGATTATATTGAAATTCATATTGATAGTTATCATGATTTACGTACTGCTTTTTCATTTACTACAACTGCAGCAGGGGTAAAGGGTGATGAAGCTATTTCTGAAAACGGTGATAATTTTGATGAAAGTTGGAACCCTATTTGGTATACAAAAACAAATATTGATGATTTAGGTTGGACTGCTGAAATTAAAATTCCTTTGAGTCAGTTGAGATTCAGTAAAAGTGAAAAACAAGTTTGGGGTTTTCAGTTTATGCGTAAATTGTTTAGAGAGGAAGAACGTTCTTTATGGCAACGCATACCTCAAGATTCTCCTGGTTGGGTAAGCGAATTTGGAGAGTTACATGGTTTGGAAGGTTTAAAACCACAAAAGCAGCTAGAAATTCAACCCTATACGGTATTGCAGTACGATAGCTATCCTAAAGAAGGAAATAACCCTTTTCGTGATGGCAGTGATTTTAAATTTAACGGAGGAGTAGATGCTAAAATTGGCATTACCAATGATTTGACTTTAGATTTAACGGTTAACCCTGATTTTGGTCAAGTAGAAGCAGACCCTGCAGCAATTTCTTTAGACGGATTTGAAATATTTTTTAGAGAACAACGCCCATTTTTTGTTGAGAATAAGAATATTTTTGATTATAAAGTAGGTGGAAATGGTCGTAGAAATAGCGATAATTTGTTTTTTTCTAGACGGATTGGTAGGAGTCCACAGGGTAGTGTAGATATAACAGATGATGAATTTGTGGAGCAGCCCCAAAACACAACAATTTTAGGAGCTGCTAAATTTAGTGGAAAAACCAAAAATGGATGGTCTATAGGGATTTTGGAAAGTGTTACTTCAAAAGAATATGCAAAAATAGACAATAATGGAGAGCGAAGAGAGGAATTGGTAGAACCCTTAACCAATTATTTTATAGGGCGTTTACAAAAAGATTTTAATAATAAAAACACTTTTGTTGGTGGTGTTTTTACGGCTACCAATAGAAAAATAGAAGAGCAGGTAGATTTTTTAAGAAAGTCTGCATTCACAGGAGGATTAGATGTAAAACACCAATGGAATAATAGAAAATATTATATTAGTGGCAATGTTATTATGAGTCATGTTGAAGGAAGTCCAGAAGCTATAGAACGTACTCAAGAATCATTAACACATTTATTTCAGCGTGTAGATGCAGGTCATGTTAAGGTAGACCCTAATAAAACCTCATTAACAGGTACCAGTGGTAATTTAGAATTCGGAAAATCGAGCGTTGGGCATTGGCGTTATAACATGGGTACAGAATGGCGTTCGCCAGAATTAGAATTAAATGATATTGGTTTTTTACGTCAAGCTGATGACATAAAAGGATATTTTAATCTTAGATATAGAACTTTAAAACCAAGAGGTGTGTTTAGAAGTGTGTCAGCTAGTATGTCTAATACAGCAACTTTTGATTTTGAAGGGAATTATAACAGAATAGAACATAGAATAAGAAGTTCTTTTGATTTTCAAAATAATTGGGGTATAGAAACGGGTTTTATCCATAGGCCAAGAATTTTTTCAAATACAGCATTAAGAGGTGGGCCACGTTTAAGGTCATCAAGAGAAAATATTCATTTTTTCTTTTTTGGTACAGATAGGCGAAAAAAATTTCAGGCAACAGCAGGATATGTATTCGGTCAAGGGAAACAAAAAAATATTTCATTTTTAAGATTTGAAACTGAGTTTACGTATCAGCCTTTTAATTCATTCAATATTTCAATAAGCCCTGAGTTTACAAATCGACGTAATAAAACGCAATATGTCAATCAAGTTGATTATAATAGTAATACAAGATATATTACAGCAGAAATAGACCAACAAACATTAAGTGCCTCACTTCGGTTAAATTATACAATTAATCCAGATTTAACCATTCAGTTTTACGGACAACCTTTTATATCTAGAGGGAATTATACTAATTTTAATTTTATTACAAATCCTGTTGCAGATGATTTATATGATCGTTTTCAATTGTATAACAATAATCAGATTTCTTTTGACGCTACAAATGATGTATATCGAATAGATGAAGATACAAACGGAATTTCAGATTATGAGTTTGACCAACCAGATTTTTCTGATGTACAGTTTAGGTCAAACTTGGTAGTGCGTTGGGAGTACATACCAGGTTCTGAAATTTTCTTGGTTTGGTCTAAAGGGAATTCAGGAGATCAAGACCCAAGAGATGATTTATTTCGAAGTCTAGACCATCAAATTTTTGGTGAAAAAGCAGACAATACATTTTTAATTAAAGCTACGTATCGGTTTATGTTGTAAATTTTGTCCTTAATGAATTTCAGGATTAGGATAAAAAGCAGCAATAGCAAACCAAAAACTTACCACAGAATGGGGTATTTGTAATGATTGTCCTTTTCTAGATCCATCTATTGCTTTACCAAAAATTGACCATGTATTGCCTTCATTATCCTTGAAAAAGGTTTCTGAATTATTAAAGTCATATTCAAAATCTAACACAGCATGCTCATCTGTAAGTTCAAAAGCATTGATAAGATTCTCATTTCCTACAATAAGATAATTTTTTCCATTAAAGGTTTCTTTTACCGCTTTACCATTTCCAAATTTTGAAAATTGATATACTTTTGATTTGGCACCATCAATAATAGCATAAATTCGTTCTTTATTGGGTAGAGCACTATTTGAAGGTGTGGCTGAGAAAAGAAAAAAGCCATGATTTGTTTTATAATCGCCATAAGGATAGTTTCCATAAGTTCTATTAAAACCAGTATCTGTACTTAAAACTTTGGTATTTGGATATAATTTTTTCCAAGTGCCCCAATTGGTTTCTACAACAGAAACTAAGGATGGCTTGTCATTAATTAATTTACCATTTACACATTCTAATCTTAGTTGCGACCAGTTGCTGTCCGTGTTACGGTCGTATAAAATTAAATTGGTATTGTATAATAATCCTGAAACTCCAAAGGTGGTTTTTGTTCCATTCGTTGAGCTTTCCCAACCAAAAGCTGTTCCCGTTAATGGACAATAAGAAATAGTTACAGATTCATTATTAATTTCATCGTTAACAATCTCATGCCAATCTAATATTACATGGGGATAGGCTTTGGCTTTATTGTCTTTAAGGATTCCAACAACTAAATCATCATCACTTAAAAAACTAGCTTCAACATCAATGACATCGATAAATTCTGGACGATCAATAGACGGAATGCCATCCTTCCCTGGGCCACCATCTTTAACTTCATTAATTGGTATAAGCCAAGCAGGATTGTCAGCAGTAGGTGGGTTCTGACTTGTTGTAGTATTATCATCACTACATGAAATCATTGTTATATAAAGTAGTACGAGATAAAAAGATATATTCTTCATGATAGATTAATTTAATTTAAGAAAAGTTTGTTTTTTTTTACGAGGAATTTTAATTAAAAATCCTGTTGTCAGTCTATAAGTTGGAGTTAGTTGAGTTCCGTCAACATAGCTATAAATTGGAATTTCAGCTTTGGTTGAAAATATAATGTTTTGAGAAAGATGTATTGAAAAATCAGGAATGATAGAGAACCATCTGCCACCAGTATTATCCAAATTAAAGCCACCAATTTCATCTTGAATTGCACTTCTATATTTAAAGGATAAACTAGGAGCAGTTAATTTTTTAAAAACAACAAATTGATCAGAGAATTGTAAATAGGTTTGAAATTCGTTGCCAAATTTATAGCTGCTGTCTCCAAAATAGCTAGAGTTGGTGCCTGTATTTCTATAGATAAATCTAGAGGAAATAGTAAGTGACGGTCTAAAATCGAAATTTTTAGAAAATAGAGACCAATAAATAACATCCCAAGCATTGCTTCCTGGTTGTAAATCTGCATTTAATGTTATACCTTGACTATTAGTTTCGGTTGAAGAACCCAAAGGTAATTTTGTACCTACACCAATAGTTATTGCACTGTTTTTTCCTAGAGCATTTTCGAAATTATATTTTAATAATAAAATGGCATCGCCAATACCTGAGGTTTGATCTAAATTTTCATTACCAAATTGTGAAATTTCCCTTCTTTGATTTACCCAAGTAAAAAGACCTTCAACAGATAAATTATTGGTTATTGAATAACCAGCATTTAATAGAATGCTATGTGTGATACGAAGCCTAGAATCATCATTTAAACGTGTTGATTCAGTATTTAAGGTATTTAAATTGTTGTAATCGTACTGTAAGCCTAGTTGAAAACTTCCTTTTTCTAAAGTGGAGAGACCTAAGTTGTTTGAAAGTGGAATACCACCAGAACAACAAGTTTGAGCATTACTAATTGAGGTATTAAAAATAAATAAAGCAAAAAAGAATACTTTATAGCTCATGACTGTTGTATCTGACAAGTCGGTCGAGATTAAAAGTAATTCCTTACTGTGGGAGAGGTTGGTTATTGTTTTCTGTAAATTTGAATGCTAGGATTGTCCCCTTGAGGGTTAACGAGAAACAAAATGCATTTTGTTACGAAGTTACAGAGCAAAGCTATTTGGGGTGTCGACTGTCTTATAATTCATTCCAACAAACCTTTCACTGTTTCTTCAATACTCAACGACACACTAAACATATTTTTCAAAACATATTCATTGGTAAATCGTAAAAACTGAACACCATAGGCTTCAAGTTTTCCTTGTCTTTTAGCATCATTAAAATAGTTAAAATCATGACTGTTACCATCAATTTCTATAGTTAGACCAATTTCATGGCAGTAAAAATCAACAATATAATCTAGCATGGGCACTTGCCTGTGAAATTGGACACCTAATACTCTTTGCTTAATGCTTTTCCAGACGATAACTTCTGCTAAAGTGCTATTTTTACGTAGTGTTCTGGCAAATTCTTTTAGTTTTGGATTGTATGGGATTATTTTGTTTTTCATTTGTTTTATATCGTTCTATTCACCAGTGGTTACACCCCTAAAGTCCCCTCCAGGGGACAATTTTTTCAATTTACCATTAGGATTAAAAGTTATTAGTTTCTTTCAATTTTCATTTAAAGATAAGAAATTTGAAATTTATAGTTTTAATTAGGTGCCTTTAATGTAATGAAGTGTATCGCCTTCTATAAATTTTGAATATTAGGACTGTCCCCTTGAGGGGACTTTAGGGGTGTTTTATGAGTTATTCTAATAAAATGTTCATCATTATTAATTGGTTTTTATATTTGAGAATTTAAAGGTGCTAATATTATATATGCATATTTTTATATCGTCTGCTATTTTTTTTAAGTCCTGATTAGACATTTCTTCAAATTGAAAATATAAACCTTTTCTCTCTTTAGCGGTTTTTTTAATTCTAGTAATATAATCACTATTTTTTCCTGCTCCCCAAACAGAGTGTACAATTTTATTTCTTTTAACCTCAAGATTTCCAGCTTCACTTATAAGTCTTTTTAACTCTTCATAATTTGTGCTTTTTCCATAAATATCAATATAAAGATTTATTGAGATAGCTCTTAAGTTTTTAAATGATAATTCAGAAGTAATAATATTTCCTACTCTCTGTTTCCCACTAATCATTTTCCCAATAAATGATTGTAAACTATTTTCTAATAATGCAAAAGAAACTATTATATTTCCAATTTCAATCAAATGCTTTTCAGGTACAGGATGTTTAATTTTTTTTATCATTGTATATAACGCATCTATAATTCCCCCTTCGGGGGTCAGGGGGCTCTCCTAATGAGCCTCCAACCAATTCTCACCAATCCCAATTTCAACATCTAATGGTACGGAGAGTTTGAAAGCATTTTCCATTTCGGTTTTAATGATAGGTTTGATAATTTCTAATTCATCTTTATGTGCATCAAATACCAATTCATCATGTACTTGTAAGAGCATTTTACTTTTAAAGTTTTCTTTTTGAAAACGTTTGTAAATATTTATCATTGCTAGTTTAATGATGTCGGCAGCAGATCCTTGGATAGGAGCATTCACAGCATTGCGTTCTGCTGCACCTCGTACCACGGCATTTCTAGAATTGATATCTTTTAAGTAACGCCTTCTGCCTAAAACGGTTTCTACATAGCCATTTTCTCTGGCAAAGTGAATCTGACTATCCATATAAGACCTTAGTTTTGGATACGTCTCATAATAGGTCTCAATCAATTCTTTAGCTTCACCACGAGAGAGAGAGGTCTGATTGCTGAGTCCAAATGCAGAAACCCCATAAATAATTCCGAAGTTTACCGTTTTTGCGTTGCCACGTTGCTCACGAGTGACTTCGTTTAAAGGCACACCAAATACTTTAGCTGCTGTTGAGCTATGAATATCTTCTCCATTGGTAAAGGCTTGTATCATATTATCTTCCTTGCTCAACGCTGCAATAATACGCAGTTCAATTTGAGAATAATCTGCTGCAAGCAATACATAATCTTTATTCTTGGGGATAAATGCTTTTCTGACTTCCCTACCACGTTCTGTACGGATAGGAATGTTCTGTAAATTAGGGTTATTAGAACTCAATCTACCTGTTGCCGCCACAGCTTGTGCATACACCGTATGAATTCTATTGGTTTTAGCATTTACCTCGTTTGGTAGAGCATCTAAATAGGTGCTTTGTAGTTTTTTATATTGTCGGTACTGTAAAACATCAGTGATAATTTGATGCTCTTTTGCTAGGTAAGACAAGACATCTTCTGCTGTAGAATATTGACCTGTTTTTGTTTTCTTAGGCTTATTGACTAATTTTAATTTATCGAACAAAATATCACCCAACTGTTTTGGTGATGCAATATTAAATTCTTCATCAGCTTGGCTATAAATAGCTTTTTCTAATTTTAGGATATCTACGGTAATATCTTTAGAAAGGGAAGTTAGAAATTCTGTGTTGAGGTTGATGCCTTCTATCTCCATAGCAGTTAAAACACTTACTAAAGGCAGTTCAACATCATTAAATAATTTAATGAGTTTACTTTCTTCCAATTCCTTTTCAAAAAATTCTTTGAGTTGTAGTGTGATATCTGCATCTTCAACCGCATATTCTGTTTGCTTTTCTAGGGCTACAGTCCGCATAGAAAGCTGATTTTTTCCTTTTTTGCCAATGAGTTCTGTAATGGAAACTGGCTGATAATTCAGGTAGGTTTCTGCCAAAATATCCATACCATGACGCATATCTGGATTGATGAGGTAATGGGCAATCATGGTGTCAAACAGCTTTCCTTTAACGGGAATATTATAATTGGAAAGTACTTTGATATCGTATTTTATATTTTGTCCAATTTTTTCGATAGTTTCACTTTCAAAAAACGGATTAAATTCTTCTAAAATTTGCTGGGTTTCTTTTTGATCTTCAGGGAATGATACATAAAAGCCTTTGCCTTTCTCCCAAGAAAAAGCAATGCCAATCAATTCTACTTCTAAGGCTTTTAAACCAGTAGTTTCGGTATCAAAGCAAACCGATTTTTGTTGTAAGAGTTGTTTGAGTAAGAGTTTTCGAGCAAGCGGAGTATCTACCGATTGGTAAAAATGATCTGTGTTTTCTATAGTTTTAAATCCGTTGATTTCGGTTTCTTCGGTCACATTTCCACTTCCTGGTGTGGCGAATAGATCGAACTGTCCATTGTTTGGTGTTGTGGCTTTTCTTGGAACTGATTTTGTAACTACATTCGTGCCAGTTTCTACAGTAGTTTCCGTTTTCGGCGTAAATGTTTTGATGAGATTATCTGTCAAACGACGGAATTCCAATTCGCCAAAAATTTCTTTTATTTTAGGAATATCAGGAGTGTTGAGTTCAAAATCGGTAGCATGAAATTCTACAGGTACATCTAACATGATAGTTGCTAATTTCTTAGAAAGTAAGCCTAATTCTCCATTAGCTTCTACTTTCTCTTTCATTTTACCTTTAAGCTCATGCGTGTTTGCTAATAAACCTTCAATACTTCCGTAAAGGCCAATAAATTTCTTTGCGGTTTTGTCTCCAACACCAGGTAGTCCTGGGATATTATCAGCTGCATCGCCTTTCATGGCTAAAAAATCGATAACCTGTTCTGGTCGTTCTACTTCAAAATTTTGCTGTATTTCTGGCACCCCCCAAATGTCATAACCACCCCCAAAACGCGGTTTGTACATAAAAATATTTTCACTAACGAGTTGAGCAAAATCTTTATCGGGTGTAACCATAAAAGTAGTATAGCCTTCTTTTTCAGCTTTTTTAGCAAGGGTACCAATAATATCATCGGCTTCAAAACCAGGTTTTACAATAATTGGAATATGCATTGCTTTTAAGATACTCTCAATATAGGGTACCGCTATTTTTATAGCTTCTGGTGTTTCATCACGATTGGCTTTGTATTCAGCATACATTTCTACCCTGTCAGCACTACCACCTCTATCAAAACATACCGCTAAATGGTCTGGTTTTTCACGTTTGATAACATCTAATAGGGAGTTCATAAAACCCATGATAGCTGAGGTGTCTAGCCCTTTTGAATTGATTCTAGGGTTTTTAATAAAAGCATAATACCCTCTAAAGATTAAGGCAAAGGCATCAACTAAGAAAAGACGTTTTTTATCTGACATGGTGGTAAAGTAGGTAATTGTTAGTTCTAAAAATTCAAAGCTACGAAGATTGTTTTAAATAGTAATCAGATTTTAGATTCTCATTAGTAGCATCTTGATATTTAGCCATGGTAAAGCCATCATGAATGGAGTAAAATCCAGTTTCACCTTTTTTATTTAGGGCAATATAACCTATCTGAAAATTTTTATAATTACTATTGGGCTTGCTTACAATTCTATTAATAGCTTCTTCGCAGGCCTCTTGAGGCGATTTACCTTGACGCATCAATTCTACAATTAGAAAACTGCCTACGGTTTTTAAAACCTCTTCACCTAAGCCCGTTGCTACAGCTGCTCCAATTTCATTATCAACAAATAATCCTGAACCAATAATAGGTGAATCGCCAACGCGTCCTGCCATTTTATAAGCCAATCCACTAGTGGTACAGGCTCCTGAGATGTCACCTTTTTTGTCCATGGCAAGTATACCTATGGTATCATGATTTTCTATATTGATAATAGGTTGGTAGTTTGATGTTGTTTTCCATGCTTCCCAATCTTTTTTTGAAGCTTCAGTGAGTAAATCTTCAGGTTGAAATCCTTTTTCTATGGCAAATTTTTCTGCACCTTTTCCAGCTAAAATTACATGAGGTGTATCTTCCATTACTTTACGAGCTACAGAAATGGCATGAGTTATGTGTTGCATATAAACAACAGAACCACAATTGCCATGTGTATCCATAATACAAGCATCTAAAGTAACATTTCCATCTCTATCAGGTCTGCCACCATTACCAACCGATTGATTTTTTTTATCGGCTTCGGCAACTTTACAACCTTGTTCAACGGCATCTAATACTGAATTTCCTTTTTGGAGTTCTTCCCAAGCTCTTTTTGTGGATTGCCGTACATCCCAAGTAGCAATTACTATTGGTAATGCTATTTTTATTTTATCATCCATAGCTTTATCGGATGATGATTTGTTTTCGGTACAAGAACTAAGTGTTGATCCTACTGCAAGGGCAACTCCAGTTAAGGAAGCATTTTTAATAAAATTTCTACGTTTCATGTTTTGTGTTTTAACAGGCTAAATAACTTACCTTAGCAAGGTAATAAAAATGATATAATGAAAATCGAAATTTGTGCCAATTCGTATGCATCGGCAATGAATGCAGAAAAAGCAGGAGCAGATTGTATTGAACTTTGTGTTGAATTAGCAGTTGGAGGAATAACACCTTCTTACGGATTGCTAAAGAAGGTAATGGAGGATAGCAATATTCTAGTAAATGTATTGATTCGCCCAAGAAGTGGAGATTTTACATATTCTGATGCTGAATTTGAAGCCATGAAATTAGATATAGAAACCTGTAAAGAATTAGGATGTAACGGGATAGTTTCAGGAGTGTTACATAAAGATTTTACGATTGATTTAGAACGAACAAAAGTATTGGTTGAGCTGTCAAAACCATTATCCTTTACCTTTCATCGAGCTTTTGACTGGACTGTTAATCCGTTTGAAGCATTAGAACAATTAATTGACTTGGGTGTGGATAGAATTTTAAGTTCAGGACAGGAAATCAGTGCAGCAAAAGGATTATTTTTATTAGAACAGTTGCAACAACAAGCGAGAGATAGACTTGTTATTTTACCTGGTGGAGGTGTAACTAAAGAATCTATTTTAGAATTTAAAAATGCCGATTTTAAAGCCGTACATTTTTCAGCAACGGTATTACACACAACCATAAATACTCCAAAAACAGCAATGAACAGTACGCGTTTTTTTGAGGAGACACAAGTAGCAATTTCTAATTTGACTAAGATTGAGGACATGATTGGTTTGGTTAAATAATACTATATTTAATTTTTATAAATGAATATCATTTAGATTTGCCCTATTATTTTTTTGGATATTTAAATTTGAAATTTTTAGAATATGTTACGTTGGATAATTTTTATTGCAATCTATTTATTGGTTGATTTCTATGCTTTTCAAGCATTTAAAACGCTCTCTAAAAGTAAATGGATGTATGCTATTTATTGGATAGTTTCTCTTGTTGTATTGCTATATTTCACCTATCAACTAGCTATCAATTTTGAAACTAAAGTTGGATTAAGATTAAGCACCAATAAAGCCATTGGTGTGTTCTTGGTGTTATTTGTTCCGAAAGTGATGGTGTTGTTTTTTATGTTTGGAGAAGATGTAATTAGAACTCCACAAGCATTATTTAAATTGTTAGTTCAAGGAGATGCAGCAGGTGGAGCATATTTTCCTTCAAGACGAAAGTTTGTAAGTCAGATAGCATTAGGTATTGCAGCTTTACCTTTTGGAGCATTGTTGTACGGAATTTATAAAGGAAAATACAACTATAAAGTATTAAAATATACCTTAGAATTTGATGATTTACCGGATGCTTTTGATGGCTATCAGATTACGCAAATTTCAGATATTCATAGTGGGAGTTTTGATCCTGAGCCATCAGGAAAAAGTAAGATTGAATATGGTGTAGATTTAATCAACCAGCAAGAGTCTGATTTGATTTTGTTTACAGGAGATTTGGTAAATAATAGAGCGGATGAGATGTTGCCTTGGATAGATACGTTTAAAAAACTCAAAGCCAAAGATGGTAAATATTCTATTTTAGGGAATCATGATTATGGAGATTATATCAAATGGGATAGTGAAAGTGCGAAGATTCAAAATATGAAGGACTTAGAAGAGGTTCATAAAAAATTAGGTTTTGATTTGTTGTTAAATGAAAACAGAGTATTACAAAAGGAGAATGATAAAATAAGATTAATTGGAGTAGAAAACTGGGGAGCAGGAGGTTTTAAAAAAGCAGGAGATCTTGATTTGGCTTCCAAAGGAATTGTAGCTAAAGATTTTAAGATCTTGATGAGTCATGACCCGAGTCATTGGGAGCAGCAGGTAAAGAATAACGATACGCATTATCATTTAACATTGAGTGGTCATACCCATGGAATGCAATTTGGTATTGAAATTCCTGGATGGATTAAATGGAGTCCTGTAAAATGGCGATATAAATACTGGGCGGGTATTTATAAGGAAGCTGGGCGGTTTTTAAATGTAAATAGAGGTTTTGGTTTTTTAGCTTATCCTGGACGTGTGGGTATTTGGCCAGAAATAACCGTTATTACATTAAAAACGAAGCCCATCTCTCCCGAAGTCTAGGAACTTTCCTAATGGAAGGGCTAGATCAAAAATAATTTTCATTTAGTATGATAAATTTGTAAACCTAAAAATGTGTATATTTGTGTATGTCAACCCATAGTTTAAAATTTAAATAAGCTACTTATGGCAAAATTTGGTGAATTAATCGGTTCGAGTATTCCAACATTAATAGATTTCTATGCAGATTGGAATGAAAATAACTCAAAACTTCATAATACGTTAAGAGATGTTGCTATTGCGTTAGGTGATAAAGCTAAGATTATCAAAATTGATATTGAAAAAAATGAAGTTTTAGCAAATGCATTGCGTATTAAAGGGAATCCCACTTTTATTATCTACAAAGGTGGTGAGATGAAATGGCGACAATCAGGTGAGCAAGATGCGGGTACTTTGATTAGTTTGGTGCAGCAGTATGTTTAGTTATCTGTCATTCCTGTGGAGGCAGGAATCTAGTTAACAACCTTTTGTGTTTTAATTATGAGATTCTTCTCTTCGCTCTGCTTTGTTCTGAATGACAATTAGATTTTCTTAAAAACATATCCTTTTTTACTAAAATACGCTAAAATTTGAGGTAATACAATTTGCAATTTCTCAAATGCTTTTATACTGTCGTGAAACACAATGACGCTTCCTTTTTCAGTATTTTTCAAGACATTGTTTAGGCATTTTTCTGAAGTAATTTCTGAATCAAAATCACCACTTAAGACTGACCACATTATAACTTTATAATTATGTTCAATCAATAGTTTAGTCTGTGAAGGTTTTATTTTTCCATAAGGAGGACGAAAGATTTTAGATTTCTGAATTAGCTTTTCTGTTTTTAATATAGAGTCAAGGTATTCTATATTGGCTGTTTCCCAACCTTTTTCGTGATTATAAGTATGATTACCGATAGCATGACCTTGTTCTATAATTTTCTGAAAAATTTTCGGGTTTTGTTCGATATTTTTGCCAATACAAAAAAAAGTAGCTTTCGCATTGTATTGTTTGAGTGTATCTAAAACCCATTCGGTTATTTCTGGTGTTGGTCCATCATCAAAAGTGAGGTAAAGCACCTTTTTTTTTGTAGGAAAACACCAAATATGATTCCGAAATAATTTCGGAATCATATTTGGTGTTTTTACTAGATAAGGTCTCATTTTTTATGTTCTACAGTTGTCAATCTAATTTATTGTTCTTTTGAATGCTGAACAACGATTAACGATTTTTGATTTTTGAATTATTGTTTTTAGAAGTTTTGATACTTGTAACAAAAATTGAAATTAATTGATTGTTTTCATCCAATGCTTTTTCTAAATTTTCTTGATTTCCTGAATAAAGATTTGCTCTGTTGATAATTTTTAAACAATTAAAACTTTCTCTTAATTCTTTTAAGCAAACACTCATTTTATGAACAAAATCTTTGTGAGATTCAGCACTTCTAGCTTCTCCATAATTTAGAGCAGGTGATCCAGAAGATCTAATAAGTTGATTTCCGTAGTAATTGGCAGCGTAACTAGTTTTAAGATTGTCATAAATACGGATAATAAGAACAGAAAAATCAATGACTCTATCTTCTAAGTTGTTAGTATTCATAAATTGATTAAGTTAAAAAAGACGTTATTCATTTTGAATGCAGCACAACGATTTTTTGAATTATTATTTTTAAACTTCTGCAATCATCACTCTTGATTCGTTACTCGTTACTCATTTTGAGTGCTGAACAACGATTAACGATTTTTGAAATTTGAATTATTATTTTTAAACTTCTGCAATCATCATTCTTGATTCGTTACTCGTTACTCATTTTGAGTGCAGCACAACGATTAACGATTTTTGAAATTTGAATTATTAGTTTTTAAACTTCTGCAATCATCACTCTTGATTCGTTACTCGTTACTCATTTTGAGTGCTGAACAACGATTAACGATTTTTGAAATTTGAATTATTATTTTTAAACTTCTGCAATCATCATTCTTGATTCGTTACTCGTTACTCATTTTGAG
>CAYRZY010000048.1:6455-15360 GCA_964428855.1 uncultured Flavobacteriaceae bacterium | reverse complement strand
AACAAAAAGTAATTTATCCGATAAAGAGATTGATAAGATTATTATTTTCTATAAAGATGGCACGTTTAAAGGTTATCATGAAAATGAATAGTAAATGATATGAGACCGCTTTGCTAATAGAAAATAGAACAAAGACTCATCTTTAGTTAATTGACAACCTGATAAACATCAAAAAAAACTTAGATAGTTAATTTCAATAGTATAAATAGTGGTTTTCTGAAATTTCACTGCACACTAAAATAATGAATTAAAAAGCTTTACTGGTAAAAATTAAATTACGTGTAAAGCTTTTTAAAATTTAATCCCCTTCCCTTTGGAAAGGGTTAGGGATGGGATATTATTTAAGCTCTGCAATTCCTTTTTTAACAAGCTCTACTAGCTTTTGTTTGTTATCTGAAGTCAATTGTTCTTTAGCAGCAACAACTTGCTGTAACATCTGTAAAATCATTTTATCAGCTCCATACTGTTTGAATTGCTTTCCTTTTGAAACAAAATCATCTACCATTACTTTGGTTGCCTCTAGGTTATCGCTAGCAGAAAGCCACTGAAAAGCCTGTCCGTAAACAGCTTGTATGGCTGGATCTTGATTGAAAAACATACCAGAAATAATTTTATCAGCTACAAAAGTCATTTCCATTTCGTTATTTTCTTTGACATAAATTTCTATCAAGCTATTTGCCATTCCTTTTTTGGTCAAAGCATCTGTAATTGAGTTAACTTTTGTTACTGCAACTTCTTTATCTAATTTATACAAGGCAGTTATTGCATTTGATTGCACTGCGAATGACTTGCTGTTTAAAGCGTCTTTAAAGATGCTGTTGTATTTTGTATCATTCAATCCTCCTAAAATTTTGAGTGCCTTCGCTTTAACCAGAGTTTTCTTATCAGAAGTAGCTAATTTCTGAATCACTTTGATACTATTTTTTGCATTGTCTATTTTAATTTTTTCTAAAGCTAACAATCTAAGTCCAAAGTACTTGTCATTTAAAGCTTTTACCAATACAGCCGAAGCTTCCTTATTTGATTGGTCTTTTGCCAACATTTCAATAGCAATTCTTCTATCTAAATAGTTAGATTTTTCATTGTTGTATTGATAGATATAACTTTCAATTGATCTATCATCTTTAACTTCTGCTAATAAAATTTTATCGGCATCAATATTTATCAATTGTGGTTTCGTGCTGTATTTAATAGTGAATTTTTCTTCCTTATTTTTTACCAATATATGATAACGCTTAGATTGATTGTTTTCATAAATATCAATATCTAAAGGGAATTCATAAACTTTATCAGTAGTTTGCTTAATATGTACCGTTGCAGTTTTACCAGCCTCATTATAAGTGTAACTTACTTCTAATTTAGGATGCCCTGCACCAAAATACCATTGGTTAAAAAACGGATTCAAATCTTTACCGCTTACTTTTTCAAATGCCAAACGTAGTTGATGTGCCTCACCAGTTTGGTATTTATAGGTGTTTAAATATTCTTTCAATCCTGCAAAGAAAGCTTTATCTCCTAAATGTTTACGAAGCATGTGTAAAATATAACCTCCTTTATTATAAGAAACACCATCAAACATATCTTCACGAGTATTGTAATTGAAACGCACCAAGTGTTTTGCTTCATTTTTCCCCATAAAATAACCTTGAATATCTTCATATCGATGAGCATCAGCATGATCTCTTCCATATTTATATTCTCTCCATAAATATTCACTATAATTTGCAAATGATTCATTTACAGTCAAGTTACTCCAACTCTCAGCAGTAACTAAATCACCAAACCAATGATGAAAAAGTTCGTGTGCAATAGTATCCTCCCATCCATTTTTATCTATCAATTGTCCGCTAACTTGCTGAGCATTTTCAGCATGAATTACTGCGGTTGTATTTTCCATAGCACCACTTACATAATCTCTACAAACAATTTGAGCATATTTTGGCCAAGGATATTCAACGCCTGTAATTTTAGAAAAGAAACCTATCATTTCAGGAGTCAATCCGAAAATCTCTTTCGCATAAGGTTCATAAGCCTTCTCTACATAGTAATCTACAGGAATATCATTCCATGTATCTTTTACAATACTAAACTCACCTACCCCTAAAAAGAATAAATATGGAGCGTGTTTTTGATCAAATTTCCAATAATCAGTTCTAGTACCATTGCTATTTTCTGACTGACTTTCAAGTAAACCGTTAGAAAGTGTCACAAACTTATTTGGTACTGTGATGTAAATTTCTTGTGATGATTTTTGATTCGGACTGTCAATAGTAGGAAACCAACAACTGCTAGACTCTGTTTCGCCTTGTGTCCAAATCTGCGTAGGTTTTTCAGGGTCTGTCTCGTCTGGGTCTATAAAATACAAACCTTTTGCACTACTAATTGCAGCACTTCCTTCTTGTTTTACTTCTTCAGGACGTGCTGTATAATTGATGTGTAGTGTATATTCTTCATCCTTTACAAAGATATTACCTAGTTGTACCGTCAATTGAGTACCATTATAATCAAACTTCAATGACTTGCCATCTAAACTTACTTTTTCAATAAGCATTGCCTTGGCATCTAACGTAACTGTTTGCGTATTGTAAAAATGAGGTTTTAGGGTAATCCACTCCTCACCTATCAAATGACGCTTTTTAAAATCAAATTTCACCTTAAGCTTGGTGTGAACGATGTCATTTATTTTATCTCTTTCTCCTCTGTACGGGTTTTCAACTTTAGTAGAATCTGCTTGTTGAGCAAATGTAAAATTTAAGGATACTGCTAAGAGCAGGATAAATAGCGTGATTTTTCTCATTGTTTTCTTTTTATGTTGGATGTTCAAAAGTATAAAAAAATCCTAAATACATCATGTACTTAGGACTGTTTATTCAGGAAAAACTCATACTTTGTTAAAAAGTCACGAATACACTAATTTTTATTCACTCTTTTAATGAAAATAAAGAATTAGCACTAATCTTGAAAATCCAATAGGATTTTTTATTAGTGAAAATTATTATTTATTGCATTTAGCAACATGATTCGTGCATTCGTGGCAAAAATAGCGAAAAATAAAAGTGTGAGTTTACCTTGACTGTTTATTAGCTTACCTAAAAAAACCTCTCCTTTGGAGAGGTTCGGACAGCATCTTTTGCAGTTCAGTGTGAGAAAAATCAGAAATCTATATTTTTAAATACGCCTTCTAACTTCTTCATTTCCTTTGAATCAAGCTTTTTAATTTGATTCATTAGCTTTATCATTTTTTCTGGTTCCATATTATTTCCTAATACTCTGATTAAAGCAAATCCTTTAGTTTTTTCAGCTACGTAAATCACAAATTCATCAACAGCCGTATCACTTTCATCTCCTTCGTATTTCAACATAAAGTTTCTACCTTTGTCTTTAACACTCATCAATTCTTGATATTTAGAGTCTTTAATTAAAGCTTTAGCTTTTTTGCTTTCTACTTTATATGCTGCAGCATTGCTTTCATCTTTTACAAAAGCCAAAATGTTTAACTTTTCAAATGACTCTAAAACAGCTCTATCTTCTTCTGAAATAGATTCCTTAAGATTTAAGAGACTTGCTGGGACATCAAGAGATATAAAATTCTTATTATCTTCATTGTCTATATAGTATTTCTGCAATGACGGACTGCTCGCACAAGAAACAAAAAGACTTGCGAATACTAGTAGGCTAAATATTTTAGTGAGTGTCTTCATAATTACTTTTTATTAGCTTTTTTCAAATGCTCACCACCAGGAATGTTCATTTGCTTTGTCAACTTAGATATTTTATTCAAATCTATATCACCAGTTATCGAAACAATTACAGCCTCAGGTTTTCTATCTTCATCCTCTAAATGAGAACTGATGCCATCAATAAACATAAAAAGTTCTTTTACATGATCAGCATCTCTACCTTCTTTAATGTAAATTTTAACATTACCTTCCTTGTCTTTAACACTCATTAGTTCAGATAGGTTAGATGTTTTTAAATAACCTTTTACTTTAGCTTTCATTTCAGCGGCAATTGTTTTGTTTTCTGTTGCCAAAACTCTTAAATTATCTAAGCCTTTAATCAAACTGATATAATCATCAGCTTCGTTAGATTCTCCTGAAATTTTACTCATAAGTTCAAACATTTTCTTGTTGACTTTGACTACAGTAACATCATCCATATCTACAAATTTATCAAATGTAGATTGTGCAAATGTGAATAAAGGCAAAATAGCTATTGCCAATGCTATAACTATACTTCTTGTATTCTTTTTGATCCCGAAGTCTTTGGAGTGATTTTTCTTTAAAAAGTTCATGTTATTATTTTTATTTATAGTTTTCATTATTTTATTTTTTAATTTCTATTTTGTTTTAAATATTTTGTTTTGTGCTTTTTTAAACTCTTGTAATCCAGCAAAAGCAACATTCTCTCCTTTATTTAGATTTTGAGAGATCAGTTGGAATGCTTTCTGAGTTTCTAACAAAGCGAGTTCAGCTTCTTGACGTTCTTTTTTACTAATACCGTCAGAAAAATCAATGGAATAAACTCCAATTAGTAATACAGCTGCGGCAGCTACTGATAACCATTTCCAATTCGTGTTTTTAGTTTTTAAAGGGATGGTTTTTGTAAAACGCTCTGCACTACTTTCATCAAAATAATTGAAATATGCTTTGTACTCAAACAAGTGGTCAGGTATGTCTTTTTGCTGAAAGTATTCTTTCAACACCTGTTCTTCTTGCAGAGAAGTTTCTGCATTTTCATATTTTTCAATGAGTCTTTCTATGTTATTTAATTCCATAGTTTTGTTGTAATATTAATTGTTTTCTTATTGTTTTTCTTGCTCTAGACAGTGACACTCTCACTGCTGTAGGTTGTAAGTCAAGAATCTTGCCAATTTCTTCAAATTCAAAATTCTCAATATCTCTTAACTGTATAATTATTTTTTGCTTTTCAGGTAAATTTTCAATCAAAACATGTACTCTACTCACACAATCTTTTAATTCTATACTCTTTTCTAAAGAAATATTATTGTCTTTGTAATTACTATGTACCAATTTTAAATTATTAGAACGCTTTGCTTTGAGTTGATCTAAACAGTAGTTTTTAGTCATTGTCATTGCAAAAGCCTCTACATTTCTATATTCATTTAATTTATTTTTATTCTTCCATAGCTTCAAAAACAATTCTTGAGTTGCATCTTCAGCTTCGTCAATAGAGACTAGTAGCCGTTTGGCCAATCTAAAAACCTTATCTTTTAAAGGTAAAACTGTATTTAAAAATTCAGCTTGGTTCATTTGGTTTGATTATTGATGCTAATCATATAGCAATACAAACTTAAGACGAACAAGTTACACTTTTGTAACATCAAACTAAAAATTTGTTATTTTTTTAGTTAAATTGCGACAAATTTATAAACACAAAAAAATTATGAAAAAATTTGCATTAGTTACTGCAACCCTATTGACCTTTCTATTTATCAGTTGTGATAAAGATGATGATGCTGTAGCAGAGGTGAAATTAGAAAATGAAATAAATGACTTTGTTTGGAAAGGGTTGAATGAACATTATTATTGGCAGGAAAACGTTGCTGATTTAGCGGACTCAAAAAGAGATGATGTAAATGCCTTTAATACTTATTTGAACGGACATAGTGAATCTAAAGACCTATTTGAATCCTTATTGTTTGAGAAAGGGGAAACTGATCGTTTTTCTTGGTTTATAGAAAACTATGAAGATCAACAAGCTTCTTTTAGAGGCGTTAATGATGCGTTCGGATTTGAATTTTCTTTAGCTAGAGTAACTGAAGATGGTAATGATGTAATAGGTTATGTAACCTATGTTGTACCAAATTCACCTGCTTCTGATGCAGGTATGAAACGAGCTGACATATTTAATGTGTTTGATGGTGTAAGTTTAAATTTAGACAATTATAGAGTTGTAAATAATTATTATAGTAAAAGCACTATTTCTATGAAGTTTGCCACTATAAATAATGGAAGCATCGTTTCTAACGGAGAAGAAGCTTCTTTAACTCTTAGAAAAGTAACCGAAAACCCTGTACACTATTCAAGTATTATTAGTAATGGAAGTACAAAGGTTGGTTATTTGGTATATAACGGATTTAAATATACATTCCATGATGAACTAAATGCTATTTTTGGAGAGTTTAAATCTGCTGGTATTCAAGAGTTGGTGTTAGACTTACGCTATAATGGTGGAGGATCAGTATTGACTTCTGCATATTTAGCAAGTATGATACACGCAGGAGCAGGCACCAATGATGTATTTGGTAAGTTAATTTACAATAGTAAAAACAGCGATGAGAATGGTGCTTATCCATTTTTCAATGAAGCTAGAATATATGATAAAGAAGGTGAATATACTGGTTCAAATGCTTCAATTAATAGATTGAGCTCTTTGAGTAGGATTTATGTAATTACATCTGACAATACAGCTTCTGCAAGCGAAATGATTATTAATGGACTATCTCCTTATATGACCGTTATTAAAGTAGGTACGACTACTTATGGTAAAAATGTAGGTTCTTTTACCGTTTATGATTCACCTGATTTTGGTGCAACAGGTGCGAATACGAATCATAAAAACGCAATGCAACCTATTACGTTTAAGATTTTCAATAAATTAGATCAAAGTGATTATACTAAAGGTTTTGAGCCTGACTATGAACAAGTTGAATACATTTCTGATATGAAGTCTTTTGGTGACCCTCAAGAACCATTGTTAAAAGTTGCTTTAAATCATATTGCAGGAATTATACCTAGACCACAAGATGTAAAGGAATTAGAATTACAGACTGAACATATTTTTAGCTCTTTTGATAAAAAACCATTCTCAAAAGAAATGTATCAAATTTCAAATGAATAATTTTTGTTAAGAATAATATTCAAAGAGGCTATCAGAACTGATAGCTTCTTTTTTTTTGTACATTTTATTTGAATTTACTGCTAAACTCAAAAAGTTACATAACTTTGTTGCAAACAACAAAACAACATGTTTAAATACGGAATAGATAGGTTAACGGTAAACAAGGTAATTGCTATTTCAAAAGGTACCCTTAAAACAACCTTAACTAAAGAAGCTATTGAGAAAGTAACTGCTTGTAGGCAGAAAGTGGAAACAATTGCCAATTCAAACGATGCTGTTTATGGAATCAATACGGGTTTTGGCCCTTTATGCGATGTACAAATTACACCAGAACAAACCAGTAAATTACAAGAGAATTTACTAATTACACACGCAGTTGGTGTTGGAAACTCAATTAGCAAAGAACTTTCTAAAATCATGATGATTTTAAAAGTTCATGCTTTATGTCAAGGTTTTTCAGGAATTCGCCTACATGTTATTGAGCGTATTTTATATTTTATTGAACATGATTTGATTCCTGTGGTTCCTGAACAGGGTTCGGTTGGAGCTTCTGGAGACCTCGCTCCACTATCACATCTATTCTTACCTTTATTGGGTGAAGGTGAATTTTGGATTGACAACAAGATTGTACCTGCTAAAGAAATCTTAAAAAAACACAATTTACAATTGATAACACTACAGGCTAAAGAAGGTTTGGCAT
Source organism: uncultured Flavobacteriaceae bacterium (assembly GCA_964428855.1). Lineage (GTDB taxonomy): Bacteria > Bacteroidota > Bacteroidia > Flavobacteriales > Flavobacteriaceae > Aureibaculum. The sequence goes on along the minus strand of CAYRZY010000048.1, from coordinate 7,796 downwards.
TGATAAACGGTACACAGTTTATTTTAGCACATACTGTAGTTGGTTTACAAAAAATGAGGTATCTGCTTAACTTAGCTGATTTGGCGGGTGCTATGAGTATAGAAGGCTATAAAGGCAGTGCTTCGCCATTTAAAAAAGCATTACATATCATTCGTCCGTTTAAAGGCTCTCTAAAAGTTGCTAAACGCATGCGAATGCTGTTTAAAGATTCAGAAAATATTATGTCTCATGAAGATTGCGAACGTGTACAAGATCCATATTCTATGCGATGTATCCCTCAAGTGCACGGAGCATCTAGAAATGCTTTTTACCATCTCAGCGAATTGGCAAAAATTGAAATGAACTCGGTTACTGACAATCCGATTGTATTGAGTGATACTGTTGCCATTTCTGGCGGAAATTTTCACGGACAACCTTTAGCAATGGCATTAGATTATGCTTCGTTGGCAGCATCAGAACTGGGAAATATTTCGGATAGACGTTGCTTTTTATTATTGGAAGGAAAATATGGTTTACCCCGTTTACTAACAGCAAGTGGCGGTTTAAATTCTGGATTTATGATTCCGCAATACACCACCGCAGCCTTAGTGACCGAAAATAAGTCTTTGTGTTTTCCACCTTCTGCAGATAGTATTCCTACTTCATTGGGACAAGAAGATCATGTATCTATGGGAAGTATTTCAGGAAGACAATTCAATCAGATTTTAGGAAATATTGAAAAAATTCTAGCTATTGAACTTATGTATGCTGCACAGGCTATTGAGTTTAGAAGACCTTTGAAATGTTCTGATATTGTTGAAAAAAATCATGCAATCATTCGACAAAAAGTAGCAAAATTAGAAGAAGATAGATTATTGAAAGACGATATTAATAGGATGATAGATTTTGTGAAAAACCAAGATTTTATCGTAAAGTAAAAAATAATCTAGCTTTGCGTTAGGGATTGCAGCCTTTCGACTTCACTCAAGATAAGTTTATCCCTTTTTTACGTCAGTTTGAGAGCGGAGTTTTTTTAAAACCAGCGTATAAAAATAACATTTAAAAGTAGTCATGAAATCAATTTCTATACAAGATGATTTAAACAATTGTCCCCTAGAGGGTTATCAATATGAAAATGTTTTTTCATTGAAGATACCTAGCGTAGCTAGTTAGGGGTGTTGCAAGGTGTTTTACTATACAATAACTTATAAATGACGTCAGTGATAGTTTTTTTGAAAGTGAAACAAAAAAATGTATGGAGAACAAGTATAAAAAGATATAACGGAAAGTTCTATCTTTAGGCATCGCAAAAAAATAATAAAAATGACATTTGCAACACAAATATTACAAGGAATTCCGTCT
>CAYRZY010000048.1:0-6355 GCA_964428855.1 uncultured Flavobacteriaceae bacterium | reverse complement strand
CAAAAAAATAATAAAAATGACATTTGCAACACAAATATTACAAGGAATTCCGTCTGAACTACCCATAAAAAAAGGGTATCCTAAAGGGATTAATAGAGCCCCTAAACGTAAAGACATTTTAAATAAAGATGAAAAAAAATTAGCCATTCGTAATGGATTGCGATATTTTCCAAAAAAATGGCATGCAGAATTAGCCGTAGAATTTGCACAAGAACTCCAAGATTATGGGCGTATTTATATGTATCGTTTTAAGCCAACATACGATTTCTATGCAAGACCCATCGATGAATATCCTGCTCAATCGCAACAAGCTGCTGCCATTATGCATATGATTCAAAACAACTTGAATCCTGCTGTTGCTCAACATCCTGAAGAATTAATTACCTATGGTGGCAATGGTGCGGTATTTCAAAATTGGGCTCAGTATTTAGTAACTATGCAATATTTGGCTATCATGACTAATGAACAGACCTTGCATCTGTATTCTGGGCATCCGATGGGCTTATTTCCTTCATCAAAAAATGCACCTCGTGTAGTGGTTACTAACGGAATGATGATTCCTAATTATTCAAAACCTGACGATTGGGAGCGTTTTAACGCATTGGGTGTTACGCAGTACGGACAAATGACAGCGGGTTCGTTTATGTATATCGGCCCTCAAGGAATTGTACACGGAACAACAATTACGGTAATGAATGCTTTTCGGAAAATCTTACAAAAGGGAGAAACTCCTGCAGGAAAAATATTCTTAACATCAGGTTTAGGTGGGATGAGTGGAGCACAACCCAAAGCAGGAAATATTGCAGGTTGTATTACGGTTATTGCCGAAGTAAACGAAAAGGCAGCACGGAAAAGACATGAACAAGGTTGGGTTGATGTGTTGGTTGATAATTTAGCTGATTTAGTAAGTCGTACTCAAAAAGCACAAGAGCAAAATGAAGTGATTTCTATTGCCTTTATCGGAAATGTAGTAGAAGTTTGGGAGCGTTTTGATACCGAAAATATATTTATCCATGTAGGTTCTGACCAAACTTCATTACATATTCCTTGGACAGGCGGTTATTATCCTGTTGACATTTCTTATGAAGAGTCCAATCGATTGATTCGTGAAGAGCCAGAAGTGTTTAAAGATAAGGTACAAGAAACCTTAAGACGTCATGCGGATGCAATTAACAAACACACCGCAAAAGGAACGTATTTTTTTGATTATGGAAATGCCTTTTTATTAGAAGCTTCTCGTGCAGGAGCAAACGTAATGGCAGAGAATAATATTGATTTTAAATACCCATCCTATGTACAAGATATTTTAGGGCCGATGTGTTTTGATTATGGATTTGGACCATTTCGATGGGTTTGTACTTCCGGAAAATCAGATGATCTAGATCAAACAGACCAGATTGCACAAGATGTTCTTCAAGAAATTATGGATAATAATGCTCCCAAAGAAATTAAAATGCAGTTGCATGATAACATTACTTGGATTAAAGATGCGAAAAAGAATAAAATGGTGGTTGGTTCACAGGCGCGAATCTTATATGCAGATGCAGAAGGGCGGTCTAAAATTGCTGAAGCTTTTAACAATGCCATTGCCGCTGGAAAGATAGGCCCTGTTGTTTTAGGTAGAGATCATCATGATGTAAGTGGTACAGATTCACCATATAGAGAAACTTCTAATATTTATGACGGAAGTAAATTTACTGCCGATATGGCCATACATAATGTCATTGGAGATAGCTTTAGAGGTGCTACCTGGGTTTCTATTCATAATGGCGGCGGCGTTGGTTGGGGCGAAGTTACAAATGGAGGTTTTGGATTGGTACTTGACGGCTCAACTGAGGCGGGTAAACGCCTAAAAAACATGTTGTTTTACGATGTTAACAATGGTATTGCAAGACGTAGCTGGGCAAGAAATGATGAAGCTTTGTTTGCTATAAAAAGAGAAATGGATCGTACACCAAGTTTAAAAGTAACCCTTCCTAATTTAGTAAATGACGATTTACTCAAAACACTTTTTTAAAAATATTTTATATAAATTAACTGATTCGCATAAAAGAAGAAATTTAGGACGAGTTGATTCAGAACAAGGGCCGTAAGTGCCTAAATAACAATTGGCAAAATTACCATTTCACATTTAGGTGAATTTAGAGATATCTAAATACCGAATGGTATTTAAAATCTGTACCCAATATACCTTTCATTTTAAAAATATTCTTAATTTTGGTGGCCAACACAAATCCTTAAAACAGTGATTTTTAACTATGGGCCATCCAATAGAGCATAGACATTTAAGATATTTTTTAGCCGTAGCCGAAGAGTTGCACTTTAGAAAAGCTGCTGATAGGCTGTTTATTTCTCAACCCGGTTTGAGCAGACAAATAAAACAAATGGAGGATCTTTTGGGAATAAAATTGTTTAAACGAAACAATCGAAAAGTTAAATTAACCAATGCCGGATTATATCTTAAAACAGAAATCACCAAGAATTTAAAATCATTAGACCATATATTAAACCATGCCAAATTATTACAAGACGGTAGTTATGGTAACTTGAACATTGGCTATGTAGGCTCTGCCATGCAAAAATTAATCCCAGATTTATTGTTGCAATTCAAAAAAGATTATCCAAATGTAATTTTTGGTTTAAAAGAAATGGAAAACCAAAGACAGATAGAAAATTTACTTTCACAAGAAATTGATATTGGTTTTACAAGGATAGAAAAGACGCCAAGAGGACTAAATATTCAACATGTTTTAACAGACACTTTTTGTTTGGTTTTACCAAAAGACCATGCATTAAACAGTAAAAATTTTAAAAGTCTATCGCAACTAAAAGATGCGTCATTTATTTTGTTCGATCCTAAATTTAGTCCGGCATATTATGAAAAAGTAATGCAAATATTTGATGATCATAATTTTTCGCCATTGGTTTCTCACAATACCATTCATGCAAGTTCAATTTATACTTTGGTTGAAAATAATTTTGGCGTTTCTATCGTGCCCAAATCTTTACAAATGGAATTTTATAAAAATGTGAAATTTATTGAACTTAAAAAAATTCCTCAACGAACCGTTCTATCTGCGGTTTGGGATAAAAATAATATAAACCCAACGCTCGATAAATTTTTAAAATATATCTAATAATTACTGTGTTATGCTGTGATTTAGAGCTTTACCTTTAGAATTAAGAATAAACCGGAAAAGCCTTTTTATTTATCACCCTTTCCAAAGAAAAACAGAGTACATACTTATTTTATATCTATTAAAAAAGGTAATCTTGTTTGAATACCTTTGTATTCGGATATTGCTTTAAAACTTTTAATTCGATTATAAAATTCATCACCTATTTCTTCTTTTATCAAAGAAGCTTTAGCACTAGCAAAAGGGCCTTTGAACAAGTCTTTAAAATCTTTTTCGAAATCCGGATAATTTCTAACTCTGTAATCTTCTAATTCAGCCAAATCTGCAGCAATTTTAATGGCATCTTCCAAACTTCCAAGTTCATCTACCAATCCATTTTCCAATGCTTCTTTACCTGTCCAAACTCTTCCCTGTGCCAAGCTATCTACCTGAGCGATAGTCATATTTCTGCCATTAGCAACTTTTTCAACAAAACCGTCGTAAACAAATTCAATACTTTCCAGGGTTACATTATAAAACCCTTCTTGCATGGGTTCAAATAAACTGTAACCAACAGATTGTTTGTTGGTACCAATTTGCTCAGCATTAATTCCGATTCTATCTGCAAATTCACTAATGTTTGGTACAATTGCAAAAACGCCTATACTTCCTGTAATTGTAGTTGGCTCTGCAATGATCTTATCTGCATTACAAGCAATATAATACCCTCCAGATGCAGCCATGTTACCCATAGAAACAACAAATGGTTTTTCTTTTTTTGTAAGTTCAATTTCTCTCCAAATAATATCAGAAGGTAAGGTATTACCTCCAGGCGAATTTACCCTTAATACAATGGCTTTAACATTTTTGGCTTTTCGAGCTTTTCTCAGTGCTTTTATAATAGACTCCTGACCAATATAATTTTCATCTCCTTTACCATATCTAATTTCTCCTTGGGCATAAATAACTGCTATTCTATTTTTTGATGTCGATTTAATTCTTCCTTTACCGGTTCCAATATAGTCTTTCAAACTTATCGAATTTACCTTATCAATTGATTCGCTATTGGTTAACTTGTTAATGATATTTTCATACTCATCTCTGTAAAGTTGTGAAGTTATCATTTTGTTTTCTTCAGCAAGATTTGGACTTCTCGCGTTTAATTCATCGGCAATAAGATTAATTTCCTCCTTAGATTTATTTCTACTTTCACTTATATCGTCAACGAGTTCATCCCAAATTGAATTTAAAAATGACTTTACTTGCTCTTTATTTGCTTCACTTATATTATTGGCAATAAAAGGTTCAACAGCACTTTTATATTTTCCATGGCGAATAACTTCCATTTTTACACCGTACTTATCTTGAAAATCTTTAAAAAATAAAATTTCTCCAGATAAGCCTTTAAAATCAAGCATACCCGCCGGGTTTACATAAATTGAATCGGCTACCGAGCTTAAATAATAATTTTTTTGATCGTAAGCATCTGCATAGGCAACTATAAATTTACCCGATTCTTTAAATTCAAAGAGTTTATTTCTAATAGCTTGGGTTTGTGCAATTCCCATTCTCAACCATAGTGTTTCAATGCTTATACCTAAAATATTATCATCATATTTTGCGTTTTCTATCGCATTAATAATATCGTTAAGGCCCATTTTTTTATCATCAAAATCAAATATTTCGCCAAAAGGATCACTGCTTTTTGGAGCGTAATCTTTAACAACATCTTTTAACTTTATGGTTAATACCGTATTTTTTTTAACAGAAACCTGTTCATCCTCACTAAATACAGATCCAATACCTACTAATACCAATAGCATAATAAAAAATGAAATGAATACACCAAGTATAACTGCCAATAATTCTCTTAAAAAAGTCATATAAAATATTTTACAATAAGTCGCTAAACAATATAGATTGTTACAATTGTTAAAAAATAAAAAACAAATATAAACTTTTATCCTATTGTTTTATTTTCTTTGCATTTATATTCTTAAAATCACCCTTTTATTTTTCAAATGGGTAAACAATGAAAATAGTTCGAACTACATATTTGTCTTTGGGTAGTAACCAAGGTGATAAATTAATCACCCTGCAAAAGGCAGTTGACCTCATTAGCGAACGGATTGGTCATGTTAAAAAAGTTTCGGCTATTTACAAAACTAAATCTTGGGGTTTTGAAGGAGGAGATTTTTACAATCTCTGTTTGGAAGTTTCTAGCAATTTAAACCCCGAAAACCTAATCGGAACTGTGCTTCAAATTGAACAAGATTTAGGCAGAGAAAGAAATGAATCATTAAATTATCAAGATCGTAGTATTGATATTGATGTTTTACTTTTTGATGATGATATTATTTTTTTTAACAATTTAAAAGTTCCACATCCAAAAATGTTGGAAAGGAAATTTGTATTGGTTCCCTTAACGGAAATAGCTCCAAATATTATTCATCCCATTGTTAAAAAAACAATCTTAATTTGCCTACAAAACTGTGCAGATTCTACTGCAATTGAAATGACACGCAATCAAATCAAGCGCCCTATTTCATTGGTAGAAAAATACAATTATATTGCTATTGAAGGGAATATAGGTTCGGGCAAAACTTCTTTGGCCAAAAAAATTGGAGATGATTTTAATGCCAAATTGGTTTTAGAACGCTTTGCCGACAATCCGTTTTTACCAAAATTCTATCAAGATAAGGAACGCTATGCCTTTCCGCTGGAAATGAGTTTTTTAGCAGACAGATACCATCAGCTTACAGAAGATCTTGCACAATTTGATTTGTTTAAAAATTTTATCGTTTCGGATTATTTTATTTTTAAATCACTCATTTTCGCACAAATAACCTTATCCAAAGAAGAATATAATTTGTACCGAAAAATGTTTGATATTATGTACAAAGAAATTGCAAAACCCGATGTATATGTTTACCTATATCAAAATACCGATAGGTTGATCGAAAATATTAAAAAAAGAGGAAGAAGTTACGAGCAAAATATCGAGGCCAATTATTTAGATAAAATACACAAAGGCTATTTAAATTTTATAAAAACCAAAGCGCATTTAAACACCTTGATTATTGATGTAACAGAATTAGATTTTGTTAATAATGATAATGATTACCAAATTATTTTAAGGCAAATATTAGATTATTAGTTTTTTCGAATCGTTAATAAAATCTTAGTGTGTTTTCCAATACTAAGTACAGCTTAAGTTTTTCATTTAAATAGTTCGCCGT
>CAYRZY010000047.1:0-16062 GCA_964428855.1 uncultured Flavobacteriaceae bacterium | reverse complement strand
TAATTTGTGAAGGTGGTTCTAACACTCAAGTAAGTGCCATTTCTGCATCTGTACAAAAAATAGTAAGCAAAGCCTTAAAAGACAAACCATGGCATGTTGAAGGAGAAGCGAATGCCGAATGGATTTTATTAGATTACATAAATGTAGTTGTACACGTTTTTCAAAAACATATTAGAGAGTTTTATGATCTTGAAAGTTTATGGGGTGATGCAAAAATCACCAACTTAGAAGCTACATATTAAAAAAATAACAATATTTTAGAATAGATAAATGAGTAAAGATAAAAACAAGAGCAACAAACCTTTTAAAGAGTTTAAATTCAAATTTAACTTTTACTGGGTGTATGGTATTTTATTTGCATTAATTTTAGGGTATCAATTTTTAAGTAATCCTGATTTAGCTACAAGTAAATTAACTAAAAATGAGTTTAAAGAATTATTAAAAGCTAATGATGTTGAAAAAATTGTTATCGTTAATAATGATGTAGCTCAGATATATATTACACCTGACGGCTTAGAAAAAGAAAAGCACCAAAAGAAAACAAAGGACAATCCTTTTTACAATGACAAAACACCATTATACACTTTTGATTTTGGTGATTTACAAAATTTCGAAACAGAATTAAGTAAAGAAAAAGCTGAGCATAGCTTAACTTTTGATACCACTAATGCTACTCAAACTAGTATTTGGGATGGTATTTTTATGTGGTTGCCATTTATTTTCATTATTGCTATCTGGATATTCATCATGAAACGTATGTCTGGAGGAGCTGGAGGAGGAGGCCCTGGTGGACAAATTTTCAATATTGGTAAGTCTAAAGCAAAACTATTCGATCAAGACCAGAAAGTACAAACATCATTTAAAGATGTTGCGGGGCTAGAAGGTGCAAAAGAAGAGGTGCAAGAAATTGTAGATTTTTTAAAGAACCCTGATAAATACACTAAACTAGGTGGTAAAATTCCGAAAGGAGCATTACTAGTAGGCCCTCCAGGTACAGGTAAAACCTTATTAGCAAAAGCTGTTGCAGGTGAAGCTAAAGTTCCTTTTTTCTCACTTTCAGGTTCTGATTTTGTTGAAATGTTTGTAGGGGTTGGAGCTTCTCGTGTAAGAGATTTGTTTAAACAAGCAGCTCAAAAATCTCCATCAATTATTTTTATTGATGAAATTGATGCAATTGGTAGAGCTAGGGGGAAGAATAATTTTTCTGGTGGTAATGATGAACGTGAAAACACATTAAATCAATTACTAACAGAGATGGATGGTTTTGGCACAGATACCAATGTTATTGTGATTGCTGCAACCAATCGTGCTGATGTATTAGACAAAGCTTTAATGCGTGCTGGTAGGTTTGACAGACAAATTTATGTTGATTTACCAGACAAAAATGAAAGGAAAGAAATTTTTGAAGTGCATATCAGGCCTTTAAAGTTAGCCAGTGATATTGATATTGAGTTTTTATCAAAACAAACTCCTGGTTTTTCAGGGGCAGATATTGCAAATGCTTGTAATGAAGCTGCTTTAGTTGCTGCTAGACAAGATAAAAATGCAGTTGACCATCAAGATTTTTTAGATGCAATTGATAGAATTGTTGGAGGTTTAGAAAAGAAAAATAAAATTATTACTCAAAAAGAAAAGAAAACAATTGCTTATCATGAAGCAGGTCATGCTACAGTAAGCTGGATGCTCGAACATGCTGCACCATTAGTAAAAGTAACTATTGTACCTCGAGGACAGTCTCTAGGTGCTGCTTGGTATTTACCAGCTGAAAGAATGATTGTTCAATCTGAACAAATGTTAGATGAAATGTGTGCTACTATGGGCGGTAGAGCTGCTGAGAAAGTTATGTTTGATAAAATTTCTACAGGAGCTTTAAGCGATTTAGAGAAAGTAAACAAACAAGCTAGAGCCATGATTACCATTTATGGCTTAAATGAGAAATTAGGTAATATTACTTACTATGATTCATCAGGGCAATCTGAATATAATTTCTCTAAGCCTTACAGTGAAGAAACAGCCATCTTAATTGACCAGGAAATTTCAAAATTAATTGAAAGTCAATACGAACGTGCACAAAAAATACTGGAGACTCACAAAAAAGAATTGATTGAACTTGCCGAACTTTTACTTGAAAAAGAAGTTATTTTTGGTGATGATTTAATTAAAATTTTTGGAGAAAGACCTTTCAAAACAGAACCTTTAGTTGTAAAAAAAGAAGGTAAGAGTAAAGAAGAGCCTACAACTAAAGAAGAAGAAATAGTCAAAGATGAAAAAGATGTGAACAATGAGGGTGAGATTTCAACAGAATTAACCTAAATATTTCATAATTATTTACTTTTGAGAAACTCCTCTAAGTAAAATGAATTTTTTAAAGAAACTATTTAGTCCAACTATTGAAAATAACGACAATACACAAGACACTCTAACGACTACCTTAGAGTGTTTGTCTTTTGATGAAAATTTTGTACAAAATTTTATTGGCAAAGGTGGTAAATTTTTATACTGCTCTCACCAAGAAGAACTTAATCAAAATTTACTAAACATCATCAATGAAAATCAATGGAGAAATGTGGTGTGTTTTGACGATGATTTAAATAAAATCTTAACAATTATTGGTGTAAATGGCACAGGGAAAATTGAAAAATCAACTCCTTTTTTCACCTATTGCGAAAGGTTACTTTCTAAAGAAGGAAGTGTTCTGTTCTCATCAGAGCAACTTTACAATAATAAAATAGCTCATTTACCAGATTATTTTATAGTATTTGCTAAAACCAGTCAAATCGTTAAAAATAAAGGTGAGGGCTTAATGGGAATTAAAGAAACTTATCAAAAGAATTTTCCTACAAACATTAGCTCAATAAAAAGCTATATGCCTGAGAAGGTTGAAGATGATTTTTTAAGTTTCGGCAATAATAATGCAAAAAACTTGTATTTATTATTATTAGAAGACATGTAACTTAAAGCATTCATGAGTAAAACAATCACCTACAAAAATGATTATATGTATGTTTCATATAGCCATTAAAAACTAATAATTATAAACATATGAAAGAACTCTTTATCAGAGCTTTATCAGGACTAGTCTATGTAATTGTAATTATTGGAGGTACGCTATATAGTAAAGAATCTTTCTATATTATTTTTTACATATTGATGATGTTTTGTCTCTATGAATTTAAAAACCTTATTAAATTAAGTTACAAATGGACAATAATTGTAGCCAGTTTAATCTATTTAAATTCTGTAAATTCACCTTATATAAACTCAAAGTATATACACTTTTTATTAATTTCTAGCTTATTTATTCCTTTAATTTATCAATTATTCAAATCTAAAATCCCCTTAACATCGAGTAAATTAGGTCATTATTTTTTAGCTTTGGCCTATATAGCATTGCCATTTTCTTTACTAATACAAATTCCTTTTATCGGCAATAATTACCATCCAAAAATTATTATTAGTATCTTTATACTGATTTGGATAAGTGACACTTTTGCTTACCTTGTGGGGAGTGCTATTGGCAAAACTAAATTATACAAAAAAGTATCACCAAATAAAACTATTGAAGGAGCTTTAGGCGGATTAATAGCTGCATTAATTGGAGCCTATTTTATTTCTTTCTACGTTACTAAAATAAGTACTATTAATTGGATGGTAATCGCAAGTATTGTTTTTTCTTTTGGATTATTAGGCGATTTGATAGAATCAAAATTCAAAAGGGAAGCTGGCATTAAAGACAGTAGTAATTTTATACCTGGACATGGTGGGTTTTTAGACCGCTTAGATAGCATTATTTTTGCAGCCCCTTTTGCTTACGTATATTTACATCTTATAAATTAAATTCATATAAATGTTTCATAAAGAAGGATATAAAATAATTACAATCTCAATGATACTATTTGTTGGCATCCTATTTTTAACTGATGCTGTTGTTGAAATTGAATGGTTAAGAAAATTAATAATGATTGTTTTTTTAATCCTTTTTATATTAATACTCCAATTTTTTAGAAACCCCAAAAGAACAACTATTGAAAATATCAATCAAATTATTGCTTCAGTAGATGGCAAAATTGTCGTCATTGAAGAAGTTTTTGAAAAAGAATTTTTTAAAGAGAAACGTAAACAAATTTCAATATTTATGTCTCCTTTAAATGTGCATGTTACAAGATATCCTATTAGTGGAAATGTAGTATACAGTGAATACCACCCAGGTAAATATTTAGTAGCATGGCACCCTAAAGCATCAGAAGAAAACGAAAGAACAACCGTGGTTGTTGAAAATAATATAGTTGGTGAAATCCTTTTTAGACAAATAGCTGGAGCCGTTGCTAGAAGGATAGTAAACTATGCAAAAAAAGATGACAAGGCATTGCAAGGTGCTGATTCTGGATTTATTAAATTTGGATCAAGGGTTGATGTTTTAATACCTTTAGATATGAAAGTGAATGTATCATTAAATGACAAAGTAAAAGGTGGAGAAACTATAATTGCATCGTACGAATGAAAGAGTTGGATGATAAATTTGAAAGAGCATTTGAGATAGCTTCTGCTATGACTCAAAAACTACCTCCAGATACTATGCTTAAATTTTATGCGTATTATAAGCTGGCAACCAAAGGCAAATTATACTCTTCTCCATCAGGTAAAAGCCCTTTAAGAAATGCTTTTAAGTTAAATGCTATGTTTCAGTTAAACAATTTAAGTGAAAACGAAGCCAAACAAAAATATATTAAATTGGTAGAAGAAATAACAAATCAAAAAATAAAATAATATGTACATTATTAAAAAAATATCAATAATTATAGTAGCTATATTATTAAGTGCTGCTACTATTTCTTGTAAAAAAGAGATAAAAAAAGACCCTGCTCAATTCACTATTGAACAAAAAACAATTACTGTAAATTGGACGGGCTATAAAACCACTGATAAAAAAGCTGTCAAAGGAGAATTTAAAGAGATAAAAATTCTAAACGTCAAAAATGACACAACTGCTGTGGGTGCACTAAACAACACTCAATTTGAAATACCAATTAGCAGCCTTTTTTCAAATAACGAAGAAAGAGATCCTAAACTAAAAGAATTATTTTTTGGTGTAATGGATGCTACACTATCGTTAACTGGTACATTATATTTAAATAATGATGGTTCTGGCACTATTGATTTAAAAATGAATGGAGTACAAAGAAAAGTGCCTATCACTCACATTACTAGCGGTCAATTGGTTGAACTTGAAGGTAAATTAAACTTAGAAGATTGGAATGCTCAATCTGCGTTAGAATCATTAAGTAAAGCCTGTTTTGATTTACATAAAGGTGAAGATGGTATCAGCAAAACTTGGAGTGAAGTTGGTCTTAGTGCCGTTATTTATTTAAAAAAGAAGTAAGTTACTCAAACTATAAAATTATTTCTATCTTTGCAGTCTCTCAACTAACAATTTGCAACAACCCTTATATCATAATTTTAAAAGATTATTGATAGTTTGTATTATAGAAACTCATAAAACAGAGTTCTCAAAAGTTGATTTTTACATGAAAATAAAATTATTCTGCTTAACATTATTTATCTCTATATATAGTTATAGCCAAACCAATACTGATATTTACCTCTTTGATTTAATTATTGGAGATAGCATCATAGTCGTTAATAACCCTATAGATATTTCTAAAAACAATGAAGGTTATGACAATCAACCATCATTTTTAAATGATGGATCTGGTGTTTTATTTTCATCAACTAGAAATGCTCAAACTGACATTGCTCTTTACGACATTGATAACAATACCAAATCATGGTTAACCTCTACTGATGCAAATGAGTATTCACCTATACAAATGCCAAATAAAAAGTATTTTTCTGCTGTTCGGCTAGAAAAGGATGGAAATCAATTATTATGGAAATATAGTTTTAATAAAAGAAAACAAGAAATATTGCTTAACAACTTAAAAGTTGGTTATCATGCTTGGTTTAATAAAAAAATGATTGTTTCTTTTGTGGTTGGTGACCCACCATCATTGGTAGTTAGCAACTTAAAATATAAAATTAAGTATCCTATTGATAAAAAAATTGGGAGATCTATTTCTAAAATACCTAATACAGAATTGATGAGTATTATTAGTTTTGAAAATGGTGAACCAGAAATTTATTCTATAAATCCTAAAAATAGTGATAAAAAATATATTACAGATCCTTTAAAAGGTTCACACGATTTAGCTTGGACACCAGGCGGAACCATGATTATGGGAAAAAAGGACAAACTGTACAAGCTAAAGCCAGGAGTAGACAAAACTTGGATTGAATTTGCTTCATTAGAATCTTATGGATTGACAGGAATCACAAGACTAGTCGTAAGTCCTTTTGGTGATAAAATAGCTATAGTAGTCGATGAAGTGACAAAAGGAGATTTTTAAATGAAAGCTCCAAAGCTAGAAATTATATGAAAATAGACAAATTAATAGCCTCACTTTCAATACTTCTATTACTAACATCGTGCAGTCAAAAATTATTTAAAGAAAAGTGGACTAAACAAGAAGCACCAAAGGTATTTAAAGCACGGTTTGAAACTACAAAAGGAAATTTCGAGATAGAAGCCCATAGAGAATGGTCTCCTAAAGCTGTTGACAGGCTATATCAATTAATTTCTAATGATTTCTACACTGATATTGCTTTATTTAGAGTTGTTCCAAACTTTGTTGTTCAATTTGGAATTCATAATGATTCTAGCATAAACAAATCTTGGCGAAAACATAAAGTTCCTGATGAACCTATATTAAAAGGAAATTTAGAAGGTACTATTTCTTTTGCAAGAGGTGGTAAAGAGGATAGAACCACACAAATTTTCATCAATTTAAAAGACAATTCTAGATTAGATACTTTATTCTATAGTGGTGTGAAAGGATTTCCAGTAATTGCTAGAGTAACGAAAGGTATGAAGGTAGTTAAATCTTTTTACAGCGGTTATAAAGAAAAACCATCAAATAAGCAGCCTTTAATTGAAAAACATGGAAATGATTATCTGAAAAATAATTTTCCAAAACTAGATTACATAAAAAAAGCGTATCTTGTCAAAAAATTGACTCTAAAAAGAAACTTCAAATAGCAAAAAATCAAGATATTTATTATAGGCACGTTATTAAAAAAACATTCCGCAGTCAAAAAATGTTTACATTTTCTAAAAACTACGGAATGGGAATTAAATGCAATAAGATAACGTGCCTTCTTTAAGAAAAGTATATCATTTCTTGAAAATTTAATTATTTAACACTAATTGTTTAAAAAGAGCTGAAATTAGGGCAATTAAGGTGTCTTAAAGGTAGGATTTCACCCATTTAAGTAGCTAAAATTTTCTTCAAAAATAGAGCTAAAACTATCTTCTAGAATAGTTTGGAGATTCTTTGGTAATCATTACATCATGAGGATGGCTTTCATTAATACCAGAAGCCGTAATTTTTACAAATTTACCAGTAGTTTTTAAAGTTTCAATATCTTTTGCTCCACAATAGCCCATGCCAGCTCTTAAGCCTCCAATAAATTGATGAATACTTTCAGATATTTCTCCTTTATAGGGTACTCTCCCTACAATTCCTTCAGGTACTAATTTTTTAATATCGTCTTCTACATCTTGAAAATAACGATCTTTACTTCCTTCTTTCATAGCCTCTATTGAACCCATACCTCGGTAGGATTTAAACTTTCGTCCTTCGTAAATAATCGTCTCACCAGGAGATTCTTTTGTTCCTGCCAATAGAGACCCTAACATAACCGTATCTGCACCTGCAGCAATAGCTTTAGGAATATCTCCTGTATAACGGATACCTCCATCTGCAATTACAGGAACACCGCTACCTTTGATAGCTGCAGCAACCTCTAATATTGCAGAGAATTGTGGAAAACCAACACCTGCCACAACTCTAGTTGTACATATTGAACCTGGACCAATACCAACTTTTACAGCATCAGCACCAGCTTCTACTAGATATTTTGCAGCTTCAGCTGTTGCAATATTCCCTACAATGACATCCAATTTAGGAAGCTTTTTCTTTATATCCTTCAAAACAGTTACTACACCTTTAGTATGACCATGGGCAGTATCTATAACTATTGCATCTACTCCTGCATTTGCTAAAGCTTCTGCACGCTCTACAGCATCCTGTGTTACACCAATAGCTGCGGCAACTCGAAGGCGGCCAAAGCTATCTTTATTGGCATTTGGTTTTTGAGTTAATTTGGTAATATCCCGAAAGGTTATTAGACCAACTAACGTATAATTATCATCTACAACTGGTAATTTTTCAATTTTATACTCTTGTAAAATACCTTCTGCATCAGAAAGAGAAGTCCCTTCACTAGCAGTTACCAAATTTTCACTTGTCATTACTTCTGCAATAGGACGCAATAATTTCTTTTCAAAACGTAAATCTCTATTGGTAACAATACCTAATAATTTACCTTTATCATCAACTATAGGAATTCCGCCAATACTATGTTCTTTCATAGAATTTTTAGCATCAGCAACAATTGCTGTAATTGGCAAAGTAACAGGGTCAATGATCATACCTGATTCAGCACGTTTCACTTTTCTAACCTCAACGGCTTGTTTTTCTATAGTCATGTTTTTATGAAGTACACCAATACCCCCTTCTTGAGCCATAGCAATGGCCATTGCAGATTCTGTAACCGTATCCATAGCTGCTGATATGATAGGTACATTTATTGTAATGTTTTTGGTGAATTTCGTTTGAGTATTGACCTCTCTAGGAAGTACTTCAGAATAAGCTGGGATTAATAGAACGTCATCATAGGCTAAACCCTCTCCTACAAATTTTGAATCGTGTGCTTTCATGGTGCAATTAGTTTAATGAGATTATAAATTAATTGCGTGTAAAAATAGGTTATTTTCAGCTAAATAAAGTAAAACACTTATATATTTTAAGCTGTCAGTGAATTTAAACCAAAATACTTACTCTAAAACTACTTGTATTTTATATGCTTTATGGCAAGCAACACAATTATTTAACAATTTACCCAATTGAGAATGTGTCTGGCTAAAATTTTTATTTACATGGATACTATCAGCTATTTCATCAAATAAATCATGGGTTGCAAAACCTAGCTTTTTAAAACCTATAGGTAAACTTGCCATCATACCTTTGGGTGCATGATCAATGACCAAACCACCTGATTTTTTTGCAGCCTTTTCTATCTGTTCAATATTTTTATTTAGTATCCCTTCATTGATTTGCTGTATACTCACTAAAAACTCTCTCATTTCATCTAGTGCAAAATCTGCATTTACTTCTGTTAGTTGAACAGCAACTCTTCCGTCATCACCTGTAGCTGCAACCTTGCCTTTAAAAACAAAAAGATAAATCAAAATTATGGTGGTTAAAAAAAAGAATATAGCTAAGATTACAGGTAGTTTTTTCATTTTAATAAATTTGTTTTTTAATGTGTAATTCTTTTAAAATAATTATGATAGCTGCAGTAAATGTTAAGGTCATTATTACACCTGAAACCATAACGACATATTTCATCCATAGAATACCTTTCCATAACAGATACATACCTCCGAAAGTGAATAATACTGAAAAGAAAGGCTCAATCATTAAAAAAGTTTTCAATGATTTTTTTAGGGACGTAATTGACACTAATAATCCCACAAAAAAGAAAATCATAGACATTGATAAGATGTGAGAATGTACTATTGACAACATTTCTCGTTCAGATTTTTTAAATTTCATTATAGCTGCATCCTCATCATTTTCGTTTCCTATATAATTCTCTTGAATTCCTGTTGGAGATGCTGATGATGTTTCATTTACAAATAACAATCCTGAATAAAAACCTACACTCAATACAATGATAAAGGTAGTAATTAGCAACTTTATATCTTTAGGCAATTTATGTATGCGTCCGTTAAATTGCATTAGATAATATTTTTTTGATGAAGTATCCCAATTGTTTGGAGTACATTATTTATGGCTAGTGTCATAGAATTTGCAGAAATGGTTGCTCCAGAAATGGCTATTATATCCTTTCTGTATTGTAATTTATCATGACTGGATTTTCCTACAAACTGTTTTAGCCAACGTTTGCTACCAATTTCACCTCCATAATCTTCTCTATAAATCAGTACTTTTGCTTTTTTAATAATCAATTCTGCATCAAACAATACCAAATAATCAAACTGATCTGTTTTACTTGGTGCTTTGTCAACAAAAGCAACACCTATAATTGTATTGTTATGAATAATTTTATAGAAATTATCAGTTGTTATTTTCGCTTGCAACTGCTTATTTATTTCATCAGATACTTGAATAGATTCTAATGTATAGGTCTCAACATCAAAAGCCATTTTTATTTCTTTATCCATTTTTTTTTGGATATTTTTAGGCAATTGAAAGGATTGCAATACTAAAACCGTTGCTAATAAAAAAAGTATCATTCTAAAATTCATAAGACAAAAATATTAAAACCAAACTCCAATTCCGAAATTAAACTGTTTTTTAGCTTCCGAATTAGATACTGCATTATTTTTTAATTGATAATCAGCTTTTACAACAGCTCCTGTTGCAATATGGTAACTTAAACCAACAGTAATTTCATCTCTATCAAAAGATAATTTTTTTGTCAAACTACCATCAACAGAAGCATGCGTATCAAAGTCTTCATAGCGAGCAAAAGCAACTAATTGTTGTTCATTTGTTTGTGGCAATAAATTAAAAGCACCTTCTACATACCAACCTTGCAACTTACTCCCTAAAGATGCACTATTTAAGTTATTATAAGCCTCAGTGTCAGAAATACTTGCAGTAATAAATTGTCCTCTAGCAGTAAATCGCTTATAATTATAACGAGCATCTAGGCCAATCATAGAAATGCCAACATCAGCTCCGTCTATATCATCAATAGCATCTTGTGGTTGTGTTCTGCCGAAATAACCCGAAAGTCCTAAACGCAAACCATTTATTCCGTAATATTCTAATTTAGCAGAATAGTTTGGTGAATTTACTGTTGACTTCGCTCCTTTTTGTCGTCCATTTCTCAATCCGTTTGAACCACCCAAAACCTTTGAACCGTTTACAGAGGCAAACCCGTTAAAAATATAAGCTTGATACTTTAAATTGGCATTATCAATTCTGCCAGATAGACCAATCCCAATTTCTCGCCATGTTGTAGGCACTATACTCTTATCCATACTTGGTCTTTCAACACCGTTAAAAGTAGTTGGCTCATGAAATTCATTAACAATACCCATAGGTACTAACATCAGCCCTCCTCTTAAATTTACATTATCTGCAACTGTATAATTTAAAAAAGCTTGCTCTACAAAGACTTCTTTCACATGTTCAAATTCAATTTCTGTGATAAACTGCACTTTATCACTAAATTTATAGCCCATTAACAACACCATTCTATGTACATCTAACACACCATTATCTCCTTCTTTCTGATTATAATCTATTTGACCATAACCACCAACAGTTATTCCTTTTGAGAGTTGACCACTCAATATTGATTGGTCTCCTTTTTTTTGAAATTTTTTAGTTGGAATAGAATCCTTTACTGTTTGAGAATACCCGAATGTTGTTGCCAACAGTAAAACTAATAGTACTTTTTTCATTTTTATTTAGACTTATTATAAATAACATATTTAAAGTCGCAAATATATAAATGAAAATGGAATACGTAAAGCTTATTTAGAATTATTTTAAATAAAGAGGTTTTCTACCATTTAACAGTAGCAATTTCCTTACTTTTCAAGAAAGAATTAACTTGACTAAAATGCTTATTACCATACCAATACCCTCTATTAGCACTTAATGGTGAAGGATGCCCACTGGTAAGAATAAAATGTTTATTAGCGTCTATTTTCGCTCCTTTTTTCTTAGCAAATCCTCCCCAAAGTAAAAAAACTACATTCTCTTTTTGCTGAGAAATTTGAGAAATTACGGCGTCTGTAAATGTTTCCCAACCTTTTTTTTGATGAGAACCTGCTTGATGTGCTCTTACCGTCAACGTTGCGTTTAATAATAATACACCTTGTTTTGCCCAAGAATCTAAATTACCATGAGTTGGAATGGCATGTTGTAGGTCAGTTTCTATTTCTTTAAAAATATTTTTTAACGATGGCGGTATCGTACTATTTTCATTTACTGAAAAACACAAACCATTTGCTTGTCCGATTCCATGATATGGATCCTGTCCAATAATCACCACCTTTAAATCCTCAAAAGAACAATAATCAAAAGCAGCAAAAATTTGAGCAACTTTTGGATAACAATTGTGTTGTCCATACTCAGATTTAACAAAAGTCATCAGCTTCTTAAAATAATCTTTTTCAAATTCATCGTTTAAGATTGATTTCCAACTTTTAGCAATTATTAAATTCATAAATTACAGGTAGGTTCTAAAGCTATTTTTTAGTTACTTTTGTGAACCAAATATACAATTTTGAGTAACACAATTACTGACAAAACATTGAAAGATTTAGAGTTTGACTCTGTGTTAGACCATATCACCCAATACAGCAAAACCGATTTAGGTAAGAAAGCTGTATTAGAAATTGTACCTATAGCTAATAATGATAAATTATTAGGTCAGTTATATCAAACCAATGAATATCTTTCTTCATTTATAAATGAGAATAGCATCCCCAATCATCATTTTGATGAGATTACCAAAGAAATTCATTTATTAGGGATAGAAGACAGCTATTTAGAAGCAGCAGCATTTCAAAAAATAACAGCAGTTTCTCAGACAGTTAAAGAAATATTACTCTTTTTTAAGAAATTTAAGGAGTACTACCCTACCCTTTTTAATGCCTCAGAACTAATAGAATATTTAAAAATAATTGATATAAGTATCAATAAAGTAATCAATCATTTTGGTGAGGTATCTGACAATGCTAGTAATGAATTAAGGGTTATCCGCAAAGAAATTAATACTCTAAGAGGGCAAATTGGAGCTAGTTTCTCCAAGGCTTTGAATCATTATGCTGCACATGATTTTTTAGATGACATTAGAGAGTCTGTTGTTGACAATCAACGAGTTTTAGCTGTGTTATCAATGCATAGAAAAAAAGTCAAAGGATCTCTTTTAGGAAATTCAAAAACAGGAAGTATCGTTTATATTGCACCTGAAGCTACTTTGAAAATAAATCAAAAACTACAGGATTTAATTTACGAAGAACAACAAGAAATTATTAGAATATTAAAAATACTAACGAATGAAATTAGACCTTATACAAATCTATTAAAACAATATCAAGTATACCTCACACATTTAGACGTTGTAGCTGCTAAAACAAAATACGCACAACAAATCAACGGGTTATTACCAAAAATATCTCAAGAAGAAAAAAGGATCATTTTACGTGATGCTTATCATCCTATATTATTAGAAAACAATGCGAAAAAAGGCATTAAAACCATACCACAGACCTTAGAACTCAATCAGCAACAACAAATCATAGTAATTTCAGGTCCAAATGCTGGTGGTAAAAGTATTACCTTAAAAACGATGGGCTTATTACAGGTTATGATTCAATCTGCTATTTTGATACCTGTACACGAAAGAAGTGAAGTCTATTTTTTTGAAACAATTTTAACTGATATAGGTGACAATCAATCTATAGAAAACCAATTAAGCACTTATAGTTATCGACTAAAAAATATGCGTAATTTTTTACGTAAGTGCAATCAAAATACATTGTTTTTAATTGATGAGTTTGGTACAGGTAGCGATCCTGAATTAGGTGGTGCTTTGGCAGAAATATTTTTAGAAGAATTTTACAATAAAAATGCTTACGGTATTATTACTACACATTATTCAAATTTAAAAGTATTGGCTGATGAATTAGAAAATGTTACTAATGCCAATATGCAATTTGATGAAAGAACTTTAGAACCATTATTCAAACTCTTTATTGGTCAAGCCGGAAGTTCATTCACATTTGAAGTCGCACAAAAGAATGGTATTCCATTTAACATCATCAACCGAGCAAAAAAGAAAGTAGAACGTGGTAAAATACGATTAGACAAGACTATTTCTAAACTTCAAAAAGAACGCAATAAACTGCAAAGAACATCTGAAAGTTTAGAAAAAGAACAAGATAAAGCCAAGCAACAAACCTTAAATCTCTCTGAAAAGGAATTAAAAATTCAAGAAAAATTGGAGAGTTTTCAACTACTATATGATAACAATCAAAAAATGTTATCAATAGGTAGAAAAATTAATGAAATATCGAACTTCTATTTTCAAACTAATAATAAGAAAAAATTATTGACAGATTTTATGAAATGGGTATTGATTGAAAAAAGCAAGTTCACAAAGCATTATAAAACAGAAAAGAAAACCAACAATCAGAAGAGACAGCAAAAAATTGATACTGCAAAAGTTGAACAAAAAATAAGTCAGGTTAAAAAAGAAGTATTAATTGAGGTTAAGAAAATTAGAATACAAAAAAATAATATTGAAAAAAAGGTAGCTAAAGCCAAAGTAGATTACAAATACAAAATTAATGACAGGGTACGTTTACCTGATGGAAAAGCTGTAGGTACTATAGATAAAATTGAAAAAAATATTGCAACCATAAACTATGGTTTATTTACCGCAAAAGCCAACATTAACAAGCTAGAATTGGTAGAATCTTCAAAATAATAAAGATGAATTTAAGCTTAAAACCTCTGTTTTAAAATAAATTTCTTACTTTTATCATAACTAAAAACTAAATATTAACTAAATCTAATTTTAAATGAACAAAATTTTAGCATTTTTGCTTCCAATTGTATTCATTATTTTAGCATGGTTCGGGTGGGGCTGGTACAAACAGAACATCGCATGTTGTAATGAAACGGAAGTAAAGCAAACCGTAGTACCAGAGGTTGTAAAGTATGGACCATTGGTATACGATTGGGATTCTGGTAAAGCCATCACCAATGATTTATGGCCAGCCAAAAAAAAAGAAATACAATCAGCTGATGCTGAAGGTAAAATTTTACGAATAATAGGCCCTTACTTTAAAAATGAAATAAACACTACTTCTTTTGAAAATATTGGCTTGGCAAGAGCTGATGCCGTTCGGAAAATATTATCAGATTCTATTCCTTTAGATAGGATGGAAATTGACAGCAAGTTAATGGACAATCTAGATGATATGAAAACAAAACCTTTCGGAGGTACTGTTTTAAATTGGGAAGTTAGAAATGAAAACATCAAAGAGATAGACAATAAAGCTTTGATTTATTTCCCTTACAATTCTACTAAAAAGCTAGAAAATGCTAACATTAACAATTACCTTGCTAGTGTAGCAGAAAGTTTAAAAGGAAATGAAAAAACTGTTACCTTAAGTGGTCATACAGATAATAAAGGAAATCCTGCCTATAATAAAAGGCTCGCTTTAAACAGAACTAAAACTATTAAAGCTATACTTGTAAAACTAGGAGTAGCTGCTAATAGAATTTCAACTACATCTTTTGGGGAAGAAAAGCCTATTGAAACAAACGATACAGATGAAGGAAGACAAAAGAATCGTAGAGTAGAATTAGAAATACAATAAATTAACGAATCAAATAAAAAATAAAATTATGTTATTATATATACCAAATACAACAGGGTGCGATGGATCTGACTTATTTATGCCATGGTTATGGTGGATGCTAGGAGCATTTATAATAGGTGCCATTTTAGGATGGATATTAAAACAACTTTTTGGAGGAAGTGGAGATGGTGACAGCATAGATTACTCTGGAAAAATTAAAAACTTAGAAACTGATTTGGCAGCATGTCAAAGAGAAAAAGCTAGTTTAGCAACAGCGGCTACTGCAGCTGCTGCGATTGTAGCAACTCCAAAAATTGATGATTCAGTAAAAGATGATTATACCAAAGTTGAAGGAATTGGCCCAAAGATTAAAGAATTGTTAAACAAAGATGGTTTATGGAGCTTTAAACAACTATCAGAAGCATCTACAGATAGAATGCAGAAAGTATTAGACGCTGCAGGTCCTGCTTATAAAGTACATAACCCAAAAACATGGGCTGAGCAAGCATTAATGGCTCACGAAGGTA
>CAYRZY010000046.1:0-16259 GCA_964428855.1 uncultured Flavobacteriaceae bacterium | reverse complement strand
AATTTCTCAGTGAATCTTGTGTTTCTTCAGTAAATCTCAGTGAAATAATTATTACACAGAGATTCGCAGAGTCTCTCAGAGTTGCACAGAGAGGTTATATTTACATTCTCGATACTGCTTCCATTGCCTTATCAATTGCTTTTGCTGTTTTCTTCAAATCTTTTTCGCTTAACGCGGATGACAAGAACCATGCTTCAAATTGTGATGGTGGTAAAAAGATACCATTGCGAATCATTTCCCAAAAGAATACTGCAAATTTTTTGGTGTCTGTTTGTTGAGCTTCTTCAAAATTAGTCACTTTACTATTTGTAAAAAACGGATTTATCATTGAACCAAATCTATTTACAATGACATCAACCTTGTGCTTTTTTGCAGAAGCTAATAAAATTGCTTCTAATTTTTCTGCCATTTCCTCAAATTGTTGGTACGGATTTTGTTTTTTTAATTCCGTTAAGGTTGCAATCCCCGCTGCCATAGCAATTGGATTCCCACTTAAAGTACCTGCTTGGTACATATCACCTAAAGGAGAAACCATTTCCATGATTTCATTTCTTGCACCATAAGCTCCCACAGGAAAACCTCCGCCAATCACTTTTCCTAAACAAATAATATCTGCTTCAACACCTAACAATTCTTGAGCTCCACCAAAAGTAGAACGAAAACCTGTCATTACCTCATCAACAATTAACAAAACTCCTTTTGAAGTTAAATAGGCTTTCAACTCTTTTAAAAAATTATCTTTCGGCAAAACCACCCCCATATTACCTGCAATGGGTTCTATAATAACTGCTGCAATATCATCGTTATTTTCAAAGTGTGCTTTTACACTATCCAAATCATTATAATTCGCAATCAAGGTGTTTTTTACTGCTCCTTCTGGCACACCTTTACTTCCAGGCAAGCTCAACGTAGCCAAACCAGAACCAGCAGCTACCAATAAGGCATCTGAATGTCCGTGATAACAACCTGAAAATTTGATGATTTTATCCTTGCTTGTAAATGCTCTTGCTAAACGCAATGCACTCAATACTGCTTCTGTACCAGAATTCACAAAACGGACTTTATCCATCGATGGAAAAGCATCGCATACAATTTTCGCAAGTTTGATTTCATTTTTAGTGGATGCACCGAATGTATAGCCATTTTTCAAAGCTTTTGTGATGGCTTTTTGTACTTTTTTATGACGATGACCTAAAATCATTGGTCCGTAAGACAATACAAAATCGATATAAGTATTACTATCTACATCAGTGATTTTACTTCCTTTTGCTTTTTTAATAAATAACGGATTTCCTCCTACCGAAGCAAAGGCTCTTACTGGTGAATTTACTGCACCAACTAAGTGTTTTAATCCTTTTTTATATAGTTTGTTTGAGTTATTGAAGTTCATGTTTATTTGTTTATTCTGTCATTCCTGAGAAAGCAGGAATCTCATTAATTAAACCAGTCTTTTGACAAGTCTTCCCATTTTGGATTATCATTTTTTATTAAATCTATCTTCCATTCTCTTTTCCATTTCTTCATATTCTTTTCTCTTTTGATTGCATCATTAATATATTGATACGTTTCAAAATAAATTAACTTGTCTAAATTGTATCGTTTAGAAAACCCTTTATTCAACCCTTGTTTATGTTCTGATATTCTCCGCTCTAAATTATTTGTTACTCCAATATACAAAACACCATCTCTTCTATTTGTTATTATATAAACATAGTATTGATAATTAGTTTTAAACATTTATTTTAACTCAAAAGATTCCTGCCTACGCAGGAATGACGACAATTTAACAAATGAACACATCAACGGTTCAACAATTTCTTCGCTACTTCCTTTGCAAAATAAGTAATGATAATATCTGCCCCTGCCCTTTTCATAGAAAGTAAACTTTCTAGCATTACTTTTTCGCCATCTATCCAACCTTTTTCAGCTGCTGCTTTTATCATGGCATATTCACCACTTACATTATAACAAGCAATAGGTCTGTCAAAATTATTTTTTAAGTCTCTAATAATATCCAAATAAGATAAGGCTGGTTTTACCATTAAAATATCAGCACCTTCGGCATCATCAAAAGTTGCTTTTCGCAGAGCTTCGTCTCTATTGGCAGCATCCATTTGATAGGTTCTTCTATCTCCAAAGCTTGGTGCAGAATCTGCCGCATCTCTAAATGGCCCATAATATGCCGAAGCATATTTTACTGAATACGCCATAATTGGCGTATCTAAAAATCCTGAGTTATCTAAGGCTTCACGTACCATTGCTACGGTACCGTCCATCATTCCTGATGGAGCAATCATATCTGCACCTGCCTTTGCATGTGAAATAGATTGCTTTGCAATATTTACCAACGTAGCATCATTATCGACATCATTTTCATGGATAATTCCGCAATGCCCATGTGAAGTATACTCACAAAAACACACATCTGTTATTACATATAGGGCTGGATAATTTTTCTTGATAAATCGGATGGCTTGTTGGATAATTCCATCGTCGTTCCAAGTTTCTGTACCTTCATCATCCTTATTTGAAGGAATTCCAAAAAGTAATACTGCAGGAATATTCAAGGATACTACCTCATCTAATTCTTTAGAAATTCTATCCAATGAAAAACGTTTTATCCCAGGCATGGAAACAATTTCTGTTTCTATACCCGTTCCTTCTTCTATAAATAAAGGATAGATTAAATCGTCTATTGACAATTTGGTTTCTCTTACCAAACGTCTGATGTTTTCTGTCTTTCTAAGTCTTCTTGTTCTGAACATGATTTTAATTTTTAGACCTCAAAGCTTTGGGATTAAAACTCATTAAATCTTCTTGAATTTTTCATTATGAGATACTGAAACTCCCCAATAATCGGGACAGTATGACGCAAAACTATAATTTTGCAAAATGTAAATTTGCCAACTCAATAACACTTTCTACGGTTGGTACTTTTGCTACTTGCACTGACTCAAAATGTTCTTTTGCTGCTATTGCGGTAGTATCACCTATACAAAAAGCAACACCTTTAGGTTCATTTTCTAACAAATAACTTTCTACTGTAGACGGACTATAAAACAAAACGCCATCAGTATTTTCACTTACAACTTTTGGGCTGAACATTGTTTTATAAGCTTCTACTTCATTTACTATAATTTCATTTTTTTCTAAAATAGTAGGTAATTCATCTAAACGCAAACTACTTGTAAAATAAGTAACCTCTTGCCCTTTGAGCTCTTCAGATAAATGATTGGCTAATAATTTTGCATTCCTTGCCACAAATTCAACCTTACCGATTCTCTTTTCTACCAATGCCTTTGTTCGTCTACCTACACAGTAAATATTTTTAAACTGCAATTCTGCCAATGAAAAGTTTGTCCCTAAAGATTCAACCGTATTTTTACTGGTAATAACTACATTTTCGATTTCCTTTTTCAATAAAGGTTGTGGTATTCTGCTAAATCTAATTTTTATAAAATCACTTTCTTCAACAGCAATATCTTCATGAACTAATTTAGACTGAGCATCTGTAAACTTCTTAGTAGAATACACGTTGAATTTCTTTTCAAAAGCTCCGTGATTAGATATCAATTTCTGACCACCTCTATCTATAATAATATCAGCAGCATCTTGTGCTAAATAAATATGCTTTCTAAGTTTAACAGTTTTATTGACCTCTTTCTTTCTCGTACCATCTTCACTTAAAATGATTCCTTTTAAGATAATTTCCTCATCTTGATTTATATAAGATAAAGCTCCGATAGGTGATGAACAACCACCTTCTAACAATCGTAAAAATTTACGCTCTACATTCGTACAAATTTCTGTCTCTTCATCATTTAATTTTGCACAAGCTTCTTTAGAATACGCATCTTCTTCAAGGGCAGTAATCATAACTGCTCCTTGTCCTGGTGCAGGAATCATCCAGCTTAAGTTGAGCATGTTTTCTGGTTTAACACCAATACGTTTTAATCCTGCGGCAGCGAAAATGGCACCATTCCACTCATCATTATCTTTTAATTTTTGGAGTCTTGTATTGATATTACCACGCAACCCCACCATTTTATGAGACGGATAGCGATGTAACCATTGTGCTCTACGACGTAAACTACCTGTAGCAATAATAGCATCTTTTTGAGCCAAAAACTCTTCATTATCTTTAAAAACAAGCACATCTTCAGAAGGTCCTCGTTTTAAAACAGCAGCCTGAATAATCCCTTCTGGTAATGTTGTTGGTACGTCTTTTAAGGAATGCACAGCAATATCAATATCGTTGTTCAACATAGAAATATCTAAATTTCTAGTAAAAACACCTGTAATACCTAATTCGTAAATGGGTTTGTTTAAGACCAAATCACCTGTAGCTTTAATAGGTACTAACTCGGTTTTATAGCCTAAATATTCTAATTGCTCTTGTACTGTTTTTGCTTGCCACATGGCCAACTCGCTATCGCGAGTACCAATTCTAATAGTTTTATCCATTCTTTAATTTTCTAGCTGAAAAACTTTAGAAATTAACGCCATACTCTCTTCTGATGAAGTATTATTTTCTTTTAAATGATTGGCAAACTGCTTGGTTATTTTCTGAACTATTCTATCAGACAATAACACGGCCTGTTCTTCATTAAAATTTGAAATACTTTTACGTTGATAATCAATTTCTTCTGATTGAATTTCTTCTAATCGCTGTTTTAAAGCTCTTATTGTGGGTGCAAATTTACGAGTTTCTAGCCAAGCAATAAATTTTTCTTTATTTTCTTTAATAATGGCTTCCGCCAAAGGGATCTGAGATTCTCTTCGCACCAATGTACTGTCAGTAATTTTTGAAAGATCATCTAGATGTACCAGGTTGACATTTGATAATTCTAACACATCATTGGCAACATTTTTAGGTATAGACAAATCTAAAATCAGCAACTCTTTTTCTGTATTGATGGTACTTTTTGTAATTGTAGGTAATTGAGCACCTGTAGCAACAATCAAAATATCTGCTTTACAAATTTCAGTTTGAAGGTTGGTGTAATCTGCAACGGTAACATCTAACTTGTCTGCAACTTTTTCTGCTTTGTCTTTAGTTCTGTTTATCAGCGTAATTTTTTTATTCTGTGTATGTTTCACTAAATTATCACAAGTATTTCTACCAATTTTCCCTGTACCGAATAATAAAATATTTTTATCAGAAATTTCATTTACATTCTTTAGCATATATTGAACAGACGCAAAAGAAACAGATGTTGCTCCAGAACTTATTTCAGTTTCAGTTTTTACCAACTTACTCGCTCTAATCACACAATTTACCAACCTACCCAAATAAGTATTCAATAAATTAAATTTATTTGATAATGCAGCACTGCTCTTTATCTGACCAATGATTTCAAAATCACCTAGAATTTGACTTTTCAAACCTGTACCTACTCTAAATAAGTGGTCAATCGCATCATCATTCTTATAAACGTAAGCTACTTTTTCAAATTCTTCAACAGTACCGTTTGAATGTTGACATAATAACTTTATCAATTGAAATGGATGTTGTGCAAAACCGTAAACTTCTGTTCTATTGCAAGTAGAAATCGCTAAAACACCTTCTAAGCCACTTAAAGCAGCTTCTTTTAACAAACTTTCTTTCGAAGCAGTATCTAAACTAAAAGAACCTCTAATTTCAGCATTGGCTTTTTTATAACTTAAGCCAATACAATAGAAAGAATGATGTTTAAAAATTTGATTTTGCTTCATAAAAATTTATAATCAAGGCAAAAATATCATTACTAATCATAAAAAAACAACGCTAAAAGGGTTATTTATGTCGTTTTAGGTTTTTTAACTTTTTCTTGACATTAAAATAGCTGTAAAGCTTATATTTGCTGATGTTAAAATTTATCGTTTTTTCAAACGACTTAGGCAATTTTAAATAAAGTAATAATTATGACGGAATTTGACTTAAAAAATAACGACAAAAGTTCTATTGTGAAAAAGGAAATTGAAAAAGGTATTTTTATACTGAAATTTCAAAACAACAGTACAAAAACCCAAACCTTTCAACATCAAATAGATAGTAGTTATATTCAATTTCATTATTGCTTAAAAGGTGCTTCAAAATTTTATTTTAACAATGGGAACTATGCTTTTGATATAGACAAGGAAAACTCTCTACTTTTATACAATCCGCAAACTGACTTACCCTTGCATTTAGAATTACAAAAAAAATCTTGGGTCATTTCTGTATTGATTTCTATTAAAACATTCCATTCTTTATTTTCTGAAGAATCAGATTATATTCATTTTTTAAGTGATGACAATAAGGATAAAAAGTATTATGATACAAAACCTATATCGCCTTCTAAAATTGTGATTTTGAATCAGATGATGAATTACAATCTACATCCATCAGTTGAAAAATTATATTTAAAAGCTAAAATTTACGAATTATTAAGTCTTTATTTTAACAAGAGTGAAGATGCTGATATTGAACAATGCCCGTTTTTAGTTGACGAGCAAAATGTATTAAAAATTAGAGAAGCAAAAGATATTATCATTTCTAATATCACTGAACCTCCTAGTTTACAAGAGTTAGCCAATAAAGTAGGCCTCAATTTAAAGAAGCTAAAAGAAGGCTTCAAACAAATTTATGGAGATTCAGTTTATAGTTTTTTATTTGACTACAAAATGGAAGTCTCTAGAAAATTATTAGAAACTAAACAATACAATGTAAATGAGGTGGGTTTAAAAGTTGGTTATAGCACTTCTAGTCATTTTATAGCTGCGTTTAAGAAAAAATACGGCACTACTCCAAAAAAATACATCAGTGCTTTGCAGAAATAAATAATTTCACACCTCTTTTAATGAAACAGCTAAACCACAACGAAACACAAAACAAGCAAAAAACATTTCCTATAACATTAGTTTGTGATGAAATAAGGACACCTGAAAATATAGGAATGTGTTTTCGAATTTCTGAAAGTTTTGGGATAGAAAAAATATACTTACATGAAAACTCAGTACCCTTAGAAAATAAAAAAGTACAACGAACAGCAAGAAACACAAGTCAACACGTTGATTCTAATCGGTATGCTAACTTACATCAACTTATCAATCAATTAAAAAGTGAAGGGTATATTATTATCGGATTGGAAATTACAGACACTAGCCAGCCAATTAAAAGTTTTGATTTCACTGCTCATCATAAAATAGCATTGATGCTAGGAAGCGAAAGAAATGGAATTTCAGATGTTAACTTATTAGACCAGAGTGTCCATATACCTATGCATGGACAAAACTCATCAATGAATGTAATTCACAGTTTAGCTATCGCTTTGTATGAAATCACAAACCAAATAAACACTATTTAGTAGAGGTTGTAATCATTTGAAACACCTTGCAATCTCTTTCTATCTTTGTACTTGATTTTATTTAGAGCTTCTTCTATCAATTCATCTTCAGTTTTGGTTCCTTTTAGTGAAACACTTTTTGCTTCCATACTATAATAAGGTTCTACATCTATCTTATCACCCTCTCTCTTAAAAGCGATATAATAAATCCATTCAGTATCTGAATTTGAATATTGATCTTTATCTTTTACTTTGAAAAAATAAACATCAATAGTTTTCTTTTTTACTACTAATTTTTCCTTTTTGAAAAAAGAAATTTTATCCTTATCATAATCGCCGTATATTAATGAAAACAATTCTGATTGAGCATACTTTAATTGAAAAGCTTCTGTATTAAAATTTTCTGGCAATAGCTTTTTTGCTTTTAATTTATAAATCAAAACATTTAAATTATCAATATCATTCAATGTTTTGTCTTCTAATTTTTTAGGAATTGCTTCCCCTTTAGTTTTTAACAACACATAATAGTCACACAAAGCGTTAATATCACTACTTTCTAATAACCTTACATAAAATTGAGCTATGTTTTTTTCTTCTCTAAATGGATATAATAAATTTATATAATTACTCAACAAGGTATTGTAAGCATACGATTCTTGCTCCATCAAACTTCTTTTTAATTCAATTTTAGCATCATTAAAAATTTGATCTTTATACTTCTTGTAAATTCTAGGCTTAATCAAACTACTGTCTTTTAACTGAGACAAAAGACTATAAACTGGTTGTTTATATTCCTGAATTGTTGAATACTTCAACAATTCAGGAAACAGTTTTCTTTTTAATTGTAGTGAATCTTTTCTTTTAGGCAAATCAAAAATACTACTCATACCATAAGAACCAATTGGAAAATCTTCTTCTAATAATGATAAAATTAATTTATACGATTCAAGATCTCTTTTTGCAACCAATGCTTCTATAATATCAATTTGAGTTTTCGGATCACTGTACGATTTTTGGTATAACCTTTTAAGGAAAGGTAATATTTTACCACTTTTTAAACTTGATAAGTTATACAAAAGACTTCCTTTTACATATTTTTTATCTTTAGGAAACTCAAAATCATTTAACGTAGTAATCATTGCATCAACATCAGTTTCTGTATACGCTATTAAATAATCGGCATTGTCTGCAATACTATCTTTATTTTTCAAGGCCTTAAAATAATCAGTCACTTTATTTTCAAACACATCTCGACCTAATAAGGTGTCTAAAGGAGTGAATGTCTTATAAAAATTCTCAACAAATTCAGAACTAGTACTAATGCTATCTTCTAATGTTTTGAGTTCAAATAAAACTCCCTTTTTAAGGATGTTTTTTATTCTAATTCGCTTTGTACTTAAACTATCTTTTGCAAGAAAAGAGTAGGTATATAAACCGTTCTCTTTATGCTTCTTTTTATTGGTCAAAACAAATTGGTCTACATATGATGCATCTACTTGACTCCACAAACTGTCAATATTTTTAACCATCTTAAAATCGTGATACTTATTTCTTGTTATAGAAATACGCTCGTTTGTTTTAGAAACATACCTTGTAGTTTTGGTTTGTTGCTCATAAGGTTTCGTTTTACTATTGTTTCCATAGAAGTTCATCGGAAAAGGTTGTTTTACATTCGTCATTACTGAAAAATGCAATGCAGTATCTTTAACTTGTTTGAATGCTGTTTTATAGACAATATCTTTAAATTGAAATGAATCAAAATAAGAGACAGCAGCTATAGTATCCCTACCTACATAACCCATTAAATAATAAATTTCATCTTTTACGACACTTCGTAACACCACCTTTTTATCAGTTAAGGTATCTAATTTTGCCAATGATTGATACGTTGCATATTTGGCATTGACTGACTTTCCTTTTTCTTCTTTTAATTTGAGATTATCGTAAAATGATTTATGGATGTATGCTGCTTCAAATTCATCTTCTTCTATAAAACCAAGCTCATGAACTGGCACTTCTTCCATAAAATAATAGCCCTTCTCATCAAACGATTGTACAATGTTTTTTCCAGCCACACCAAAATTTTCTGTAATGTAATTTTGCGGAACCTTAATAGAATACTTACCAAAATCTGGAGTGAAATCTACCAAATTAGTAGCAGAAGACTTAAATGAAATAGAATTAAAAATTTCATCAGCATGCTTTAGTGCATATTCTTTTTTACCGCCTAGTTTGATAATTACAATTTCAAGCGGTGTTTTATAAATGTGATATTTTTGATAATCATTTTTCTTGGTCTTGTTTAAAATACTAATTCCAGGATACGGTGTAGTCAATACTTCTTTTTCAATTATTTTACCTGGAATATCTTCATAAAGTAGATTGTCAATATCTTTCAATTCAATCTTCTTTTTTGTATTTAAATGATCGAAAGTATTGATTCTTGTTATTGCGAGATAACCTCCATTTGCCATATCGGTTGCTATATAATATTTTTGGCTGAAAAAATTCAACTCTCTCAACTCTTCAAAGCTTTTTATTGACAAAAAACCATCAGCAGTAGCTTCTAATTTTAGATGTGGTTCTGTAAAAATGTTTTCTAATTCTTTCTTCTTTGCCTTACTGTAAGAAGTTCTTTTTGAAGTTAACGGAGTTACAGTATATCCTTTATTTCTCAACAATTCAATTACCCCTTTTTCTCCTGGTAAATGTGCGGCACCAACTCCTGAAAAAACAGATTGATGTTGCATTACAGAATCCAATACATTGACCATGTTTTGATTTCTTTCATACAGCATGTATTTTCTAAAATGTTCAGTATTACTAGCTACACCAATTGAATCTAGCAAGTCTAAATTCCGATCTCTATAAGCATCTTCTGTAAAAGTGTACATTGGCTTTTCTTCATACAGCTTCCTCAACCACTTATCTTGCTGCTTTTTCATCATATTATAACTAGCCTTGGTCACTAATGACCTTGACTCATTAAAATCTTCTAGCCCAATAACTTGTTTATTATGCTTTTTACCTGCTTGATAAATAAACATATCTAAATACGTTTCTTCTTCAAAATTATCTAAACCCGATTGTTTTCTATACAAATAACCATTTACCAAAGAATTATCTAATCTAATTGCAGTTCTAATCGTCAATTTCTCAGGAAAAGGTAACTTAAATAAGTTTGCATAAAAATCTTTATTATATCGATTTCCACCAGCATAATAAGACATCCCCATGCTTAAAAGTTCATAACTGTTTTCCATCCATTTTGAGGGATCAGATTCTAAAGCAATCACATCACTTTTATGTAACGATTCATAAAATACATCATCCAACCTAAAAGCAACTTTACTACTCACATGCATTGTGCCATACAAATAGGAGTCTTTTGTTAGGTTATTGCCAGATATTTTCCAGAGTAAACTCTGATATTTCTGCTGAGCATCAACATTACAAATAAATAATAATAAAAATATTAGGGTGATTTTTTTCATGTATATTTTGTTCTCTATCTGGTAAATATATCTATTTAATTAAAATAGAAAAAATACTATTGAGTGAAATGGGTCTATACCAACTCAAATTGAGTTTATTAATGAGTAAACGTTATTTTTTCTATTAAATTTTATAAATAATTGTACTTTTGGGGTCAACTTATATTTAATGAAGAAAGGAATACTATTAGTCAATCTCGGATCACCAGATAGCACAAAAACAAAGGACGTTCGGAAGTATTTAGATGAATTTTTAATGGATGAACGAGTTATTGACATTCCGAAATGGAAAAGATATTTACTCATTAAAGGCATTATACTAAATACTCGCCCTAAAAAATCTGCCGAAGCATATAAAAAAATATGGACTAAAGAAGGCTCTCCTTTAGTTGTGATTTCTGAATTGTTTGCTAAAAAAGTAGCCAATCAATTGGATATTCCTGTTGCTTTAGGCATGCGTTATGGCTCTATGAGTATCGAAAAAGGAATTGCCGAACTTGAAAGTAAAAATGTTGATGAAATTCTTTTAGTTCCGCTATATCCTCATTTTGCTATGTCATCTTTTGAAACGGTGATTGAAAAGGCTAAAGAAATCAACCGGAAATCATATCCTACCATTAAAATGGATATTTTCCCTGCTTTTTATAACAATACAGATTATATTAAAGTAATGAGTGCTAATATAAAACAACATTTGTCCGATTTTAGCTATGACCATATTTTGTTTTCTTATCACGGTATTCCTGAAAGACATATCTTAAAATCTGACCCAACAAAATCTCATTGTAAAATTGACGGTTCTTGTTGTGACACACCTTCTACAGCTCATAAAACTTGCTATAGACATCAATGTTTTGAGACTACAAAACTAATTGTAAAAACACTCGGTTTAAAAGAAGGTACTTATAGTAATTCTTTTCAATCACGCTTGTTAAAAGATCCTTGGTTAAAACCTTATACCGATTTTGAATTTGAACGATTGGCTAAAGAAGGAATTAAAAATTTAGCGGTAATAACTCCTGCTTTTGTGGCAGATTGCCTAGAAACTTTAGAAGAAATTGCCATGAGAGGAAAAGAAGATTTTATCAACGCTGGTGGTAAAAACTATGAATACATTCCTTGTTTAAATGACAATGACGATTGGGTAATGACCATGGTAGGCTGGATAAATGAATGGGTTGGTGAACCTGTAATACTCTAAAATGGATTATCTTTATATAAAATCGCTCCACATCATCTTTGTAACCACATGGTTTGCCGGGCTTTTTTATATTATACGATTGTTTATCTATTTTAAAGAAGCAGATGAGAAACCTGAATTAGAAAAAAACATCTTACAAAAACAGTATCAATTAATGAGTAAACGATTGTGGTATATCATTACTTGGCCTTCTGCAATACTCACCGCTATTTTTGCTACTTGGTTATTGATTTTACAACCACATTGGCTAAAAACCGATTGGATGCTTATTAAACTACTCTTTGTTTTAGCCTTGTACATCTATCATTTCAGTTGCCAACATATGATAAATCAAGTTAAAAAAGGAACCTTGAAGTATTCATCTTCTGCCTTGAGAATTTGGAATGAAGTTGCTACAATTATCTTATTTGCTATCGTATTTTTGGTAGTGTTGAAAAATTCTTTTGGATGGATTTTTGGCGTATTAGGTATTCTAGGTATTTCTATATTACTAATGCTCGGCATAAAATTATACAAAAGGATTAGAGCAAAAAATGATTGGGATAAGGATTAAGAATTTTCTTCAATAAAACAATTACCAAAAGCAACCTTTTTTAACTTCTTGTATCTCATAGAAAACAAACCAATTTTACAATGAAAAAAATAGTTATTCTTCTCGTTGCTCTTTCACTACAATCCTGTCTTTTTCCTTTTGGTCATGGTGATGATGGAGAACCACCATCTTCGTATTATAAAGCTATTTATATGGATAGAGATGCTTTTGAAGCCTCTGTAAGCATCGAAAAATCAAATTCAATTGATAAAGTTGGAAAAATATATGTCTATCAAAATTATTTGTTCATCAACGAAAAAAATAAAGGTTTTCATGTTTATGACAATACTGATCCGAGCAATCCAACAGCGATTAAATATATAAAAACTCCAGGAGCTACTGACATGGCAATAAAGAATGATGCTATTTACATCAATCAAGCACGTGATTTAATAGCCATAAAGTTAAGCTCAGGTTTTCAATCATTAACCGTTACCAAACGAGTTCAAAATATTTTTCCTGAAATGCTTTCTCCAGATGGTTTTAGTGCTAGAACACCAGAAGGTAAAGTTCTAATCAATTGGGTTCCTAAATAAAAAAAAATGAAATATTTATCAATATTATTAATTAGCATCTTATTTATTGGATGTAGTAGTGACTCTGATTCTTCAGCTTCAGAGCAATCAACTGGCAAAGGAGGTTCTTTAGCAAGATTTACCATACTTGGCGATTATTTGTACACGGTAGATGAAAATAATTTAAATGTGTTTTCTATTATTGACAACAACAATCCTGTTTTTTTAAACGAGGTTTTTATAGGTTTTAGAATAGAAACTCTATTCGCTTATAATAATGTGTTGTTTGTAGGCTCAGAAAGCGGCATGTTTATTTACAGCTTAGAAAACCCTGAAGTACCAAAAAAAGAATCATCGGTTGAACATTTCACTTCTTGTGATCCTGTGGTTACTGATGGTGAGTTTGCTTATGTTTCATTACATTCTAATTCTGTCTGTGGCAACAATACCAATATGTTAGAAATTTACAATGTAGAAGATATTCAAAACCCAACGCTTGTAGAACAACGCAATATGATAAGTCCAAAAGGATTAGGCCTGTATAATGAGTATCTGATTCTTTGCGATGATGAAGTTAAAATATTTGATGTGTCTGATGCTGGAAATATGACTTTTGCTAAAAGTATTGATATTTCAGGATTTGATGTCATTATTCAAAACAATCACCTTATTGTTGTAGGAAAAAACAGCTTATCTCAATATACTTTGGACCCAACAAACATAGAAAATATCACACATTTGAGTACAATGGATTATTAAGGTTAATGGTGAGAATATTTACACTTATATTATGTTAATCCTTTAAAACTTGTCACCCAATCTAGAAACATCCAGAGTAAAGCCGTAAAAAGAATGAGAGATTCTTCACTACTTTCGTCCCTCATTCCGTTCTGAATGACAGTAATCTTATTATATCATACGCTAATGGACTCTATACTTAAGATGTAATCTATTAATTTCTCAAACTATTTTCAAAAGGAATTCTATTTAAAATACTTCTCCCCAAGGTAATTTCATCAGCATATTCTAGTTCATTACCCACAGCAATGCCTCGTGCAATTGTAGAAACATTAAGCTCTAGATCTTCTATTTGTTTGTAAATATAAAAATTAGTAGTATCACCTTCCATGGTTGGACTTAAAGCAAAAATAATTTCTTTAATTGCACCCTGTCTAACTTTAGCAACCAAGCTTTCTATCTTTAAATTCTGTGGACCTACTCCTTCAATAGGTGATATTTTACCACCTAACACATGGTACAGCCCTCTAAACTGTGCCGTACTTTCAATTGCCATGACATCACGTATATCTTCAACCACACATAACAATTCTGAATTTCTGTTTTTATTCGCACAGATTTCACAGAGCTCAACATCAGAAATATTATGACAATTTTCACACAGTTTTACTTGTTCTTTTAATTGCATTAGAGCTTCAGTCAAATACCTTGTTCGCTCTTTAGGCTGCTTGAGTAAATGCAACACCAAACGTAAAGCAGTACGCTTACCAATTCCTGGTAATTGCGACACTTCGTTTACTGCATTTTCTAATAATTTTGATGAAAAGTTCATGTGCACAAATGTAATTTATTAAAAATTTAAAATTAAACGATTTAAAAATTAAATTTTGTTTCTTTGTGAATAGGTGTTGAAAATTAAATCAAAAGATTAAAAAATGAATCCAACTACTATACTTTTATTAATCGCTGGCTATTTCGGACTTTTACTATTGGTCTCCTTTTTTACAGGAAAAAACGATTCTAACGACACCTTTTTCAAAGGAAATAAACAATCACCCTGGTACGTAGTTGCTTTCGGGATGATTGGTGCAACATTATCTGGCGTTACTTTTATTTCTGTCCCTGGCATGATAAAAGGGCAGCAATTTGCCTATATGCAAGGTGTTTTTGGCTTTTTTGTCGGTACGCTGTTTATTATACTAGTATTACTTCCTCTTTTTTATCGACTAAACGTGACCTCTATTTATCAATATTTGGAACAACGTTTTGGTAAGGTCAGCTATAAAACAGGTGCTTTTTTCTTTCTACTTTCAAGAGTTACAGGTGCTTCTTTTCGATTGTTTTTAGTTGCCTTATCCATGCAATATATTGTCTTTGCTGAATTAGGTGTCCCATTTTGGGTAACTGTAGTTATTTCAATCGCTTTAATTTGGATTTATACCTTTAGAGGCGGTATTAAAACAATTGTTTGGACAGACACATTACAAACCTTAGCCATGCTTACCGCAGTAGGTGTAGGCATCTATTTAATTCTTCAAAAATTAGACTTGACTTATTTTGAATTTTTACAATCTGAAGCCTTTGCCTCAAAAAGTAAAATATTCCATTTTGATGATCCTAATTCAAAAGTTTATTTTTGGAAATATTTTATTGGAGGAGCTTTTATTGCCATAACCATGACTGGTTTAGATCAAGATATGATGCAAAAAAACTTGACCTGTAAAAATCAAAAGGATGCACAGAAAAACATGTCAACCATGATTACTTTATTGGTCGTTGTTAATTTTATATTTCTATCACTAGGAGCATTATTATTTGTCTATGCAGAAAAATTAGGAATTGAAATTCCTATTATAGATGGTAAAGAAAGAACTGATTTATTATTTCCAGAAATCTCCATGAATAGTAATTTAGGCATGCCTTTATCTGTAGTCTTTATTATTGGTTTAATAGCTGCAGCTTATTCAAGTGCTGATAGTGCCTTAACTTCGTTAACCACATCTTTTTCTATCGATTTTTTAGGTATTGAAAAAAGACCTCAACAAGAACAAAAACCCTTACGTCAAAAAGTACATGTTGGCGTTTCTATTTTATTAATAAGAGTAGTCATCATTTTCAACAATCTTGACGGAAGTGTGGTCAATAACCTATTTACATTTGCAACATTTACTTACGGACCATTATTAGGTTTGTTTGCTTTTGGTATTTTAACCCAACATAAAATTAAAGATAAATATGCTTGGCTAGTAGCCCTAGGTGCTATTGCCTTGACAATAGCCATTGCATTTTTACCTGAAAGCATTATTGGAGCGTATAAATTTCAATGGGAAATACTACCCATAAACGGATTACTTACTTTTATAGGATTGTGGCTGATTCGTGAAAAGAAGTAGTTATAAAAAATAGTAGTAT
>CAYRZY010000045.1:0-16285 GCA_964428855.1 uncultured Flavobacteriaceae bacterium | reverse complement strand
GCCATATCTTTAAATCCATCAGAGTCAGTTACTATTAATGTTACCATATAAGTTCTTATGTCTGTAAAAGTATGGCTAGGGTTTTGACTCGTAGATGTTGTCCCATCATGAAAGTTCCATTGATAAGAAAGAGAACCATTATCTGTTGAGTTACTACCTGTGAAATCTATACTCAATGGTCCATTCCCTTGAGTTATATTTGAACTAGCTACTGCTTTGGGTGGACTATTAGGTTTACTTGTTCTTGTTGTATTTCCTTTAAAAGTTATATTAGGTGAATCATTAAGTTTTATTGGAAAATTACTTCCCGAATTATAAGCTATAACCATATTATTAGCTATTTCACCTGAAGTTGCACGGGTTAATGATATTCCCTCTTTAGATTCAACATAATTATTTCTAATATAACAAGCTGATGGTGATCCAGTATACTTTTTATCTCTATAAACAAAAATTCCATCACGAGAATCATTCGCTGTATTTTTTATATAATTATTCTCTACAGTTATATTTTTAGGGGTTGTAGAATATAACCCTCTCCCTGATTGATTACTTTGTATTCTATTGTCTCTATATGTAACATCATGCCCCTTCCCTTTTCCTGCAATAGCACCTTGATCAGAAGTGCTATTTATCATCACATTATTAGCTATTAATGAATTAGAAGCTTTTGTGTAAATACCTTCATTATCCCCTCCAGGGTTCATACCTTTTACAGTATTTCTTGTTACTTTTAAATTAGTGCCATAAGCACCAATACCATGAGACTCATTTCCTTTAATTGGAACACCTGCTAAATTTTCAA
This sequence comes from uncultured Flavobacteriaceae bacterium, assembly GCA_964428855.1. Lineage (GTDB taxonomy): Bacteria > Bacteroidota > Bacteroidia > Flavobacteriales > Flavobacteriaceae > Aureibaculum. Next base: position 15,480 of record CAYRZY010000045.1, on the reverse strand, counting down.
TATAATTGCCTGAAATAACAACATCTTTAGTTGTTGCATTATTGGCACCTATTCCCACTAAAATAGCATATAACTCTCCTTTGCTTCCAACTGTACGTAAATCCTTAAAGGTGTTATTTATTATTGTTATCTTTGAAATAAACCCGCCTTGTTCACCCGACTTTTTATTTCCATATATAAATATACAAGCGACACTACTCCCTTCTGCTCCTAAAAAATCACAATTACTAATCTCTAGGTTTTTGATAGTTCCTTTACCCTTAAATCCATCACGAGCCTGAATAATTCTTACTTTACCCGTTTGCATAACCTCATCAAATAAGATGTTTTTTATTAAAATTTTATCTAATATTTTACCATCTTCAGCTTTAAAAAGTATAACATTCAATCCGTAATTGGTAAACTTAAGATCCCTCATCGTAAACCCATTGGAAGCTGAAGTGCCTATTATATTTAAGGCACCTATATTATTCAAGACTGTAGTGTTTTTGTCTTCTCCAATAATACTAATTCGGTAATTTAGATTTTTAGAATACCCTGCCATTTCATAAGTACCAGCCCCTATAAATACAGTACTACCAGCACTGGTTGAATTAATGGCTTTCTGAACTGTTTTAAAAGGACTTGATTCTGTACCTGGGTTATTATCATTACCGTTTGATGCTACATAAAAATCTTGTGAGTATACGGTTACAAATGAAATGCTTAAAAATACGACAAGTAACCATTTTCTAGATTTTGATATTGTTTTCATAAGCTTATATTTATTTAATAATTACCTTTTTATTGAACTTACCTTTATTTGAATTCATTTTTAGAAAATAAATACCTTTTGATAAGTTAGGGTGTAAGATTACTTTGCTTTCTGATGATTCTATTTTTTTAGTAAAAACTTCTTTCCCTAAAACATCATAGATAGAAATATTTTCTACATTTTGATTCTCAGAAAATTGAATGTTTATTTCATTTGCTGTTGGGTTTGGGTAGATTTGGAAACCCATTTTTTCAAGCTTATCATCTTCAACTGCTAGTGTACCGCCTGCTGGAGCTACATCTTCGTAAGTAACAGATGAACCTTTGCCTATTCTAAAAGCATCGTATAATATTTCACCTTTACGTGCAGGTCCGTGGTAATTTCCTATTTTCTGATAATATATTGGTTTTGCTGCACGTACTTCGGCTTCCGTTTTAGGCCCAACAACACTTGGGTGGTATAATTCATATTTATATGCTGTGGGTGTATTATGCAAATTAACAATCTTTTCTCCATTTAACCACACCTCATAAAAGCCTGTTTGGTCTAGTGCATAACGAAAATGAATAACAAGATCGTACCATTTATTTAAAACATAGGGTTTATTATAGACACGCTGCGTACCTGTTAAAGAACCTCCTTTAGATTTCATTTTTTTATGAACATTCTCAGCTCTTGTAGTTGTCCAAACTGCAATATTATCTCCTCTTGCAGTAAATGTAATTCCTGAAGGCCCAGAAAGGTCATGTCCGTCTGATGCAGTTCCATGATGTTGAAAAAAAGAGCCATAGCCATCAAACTTTGTCAAAAACATAAAACTAGTTCCAATCCAATATTCTTCTCCCCAATTAAATACACCATTACTTAGTAATGTAAATTCAGACCTTTTACCAGATTTATCTGGAACAAAATGAACGGATTTATCACCTTCTCTACTAATGCTTGAAGATGATACAAAAGCTGGGACTGGTCTAAATGGTCCATTTGAACTCCAGTCTATACCTTCCCCACCTTCAAAACCATTGTCAAAATATACTTGTGCTGTAGCTACATCTGTAAAAACAAATAATAGTAGTATTGGCAAAAACTTAGTGATATTGCAAAAACATTTTTTAGTTACTTGATTAATTGTTTCCATTTATTTTATAATTATTTTTTTACTGAACTGTCCTTTATCTGAATTTATTTTTAAAAAGTAAACTCCTGATGATAAATTTGGTCTCAATGTTATATTAGTTTCTGATGCTTCTACCTTTTTTGTAAAAATTTCTTTCCCTAAAACATCATAAATAGAGATGCTTTCTACATTTTGATTCTCAGCAAATTGAATGTTTATATCATTTGCTGTTGGATTTGGGTATAAGATTAAATTATTTAACAACTCTTCATCTATTGATAATGCGTTACAATTACTACTCATTTCATTCCTTGTGCTACATGCCGATGGATTATTATTAATCTGAGCGTTGTTTCCTGTATAACCATTGTTGTTAAATAAATTACACAAACCACTACAATCAGTAAGTTTAGGGTTGTTATGAATAAATAAAGAATGTTTTAACTCTGTTAGATTTTTTAAGCCATTAAGATTGGTCAGGCTTGCATTACGAACTACACTCAAATTTTCTAAAGTTGTTGTACTTTCTAGAGCGTCTAAGTTGATCAATCTTGACATTCTATCAATATAAATTGAATGAAGAATTGTTGTGTTTTTAAAAGCATTTAAATGCTCTAGTTGGTCATTTTCTGAAATAGAAAATTTTTCTATTTCCTCTAAATTATCAAAGCACATTGTCTTTAGTATGCTATTCTTAGCTAAAGTAAAACTTCTTACTTTTTTTATTTTACACATGTCAATATTCGTTAATTCAAAATTATGCACAAAATGTAGTCTCTTAATTTTAGCAGCTATAAGGTTAGGTAAGTTGACTGTTTTAATTTTAAAATTTTCTGTATAAATAATATCTCCATTTACCGTAGTAAGATTGATTAAATTTATCTCTTCTAGATTAAAATTACTACCTATAAAAAGGTCACCACCAATCAATTTAAGGTTTTTAAAATCTGCCCTACTTACTTGGGTACTTCCAATACTTAGCCTACCCTCTATTTCTTTAATTTTTGATAAACTAGATAAATTAATAATATTAGTATGTAATGACCCTGCAATTTCCAATTTTCCTGATATTTTATCACAATTAGGAAAATCTATAGCAAACTTATCAACCTCCGCTTGGGTTTCTAATTTTACATCACCTGAAGGGCATTGAGCAAAAAGGATAGTACAAGGAAATAGGATAAATAATAGTAATACTGAAATTGTAAATTTTTGCATAATTTTAATTTTAATTAAGCATATACACAATGTTATTGCTTCTAAAAATATATTTACTTTATAATTATCTTTTTATTAAACTCACCTTTATCAGACTCTATTTTTAGAAAATAAACACCTTTTGATAAGTTAGGGTGTAAGGTTACTTTGCTTTCTGATGCATCTATCTTTCTAGCAAATACTTCCTTACCTAAAACATCATAAATAGAGATGCTTTCTACATTTTGATTTTCAGAAAATTGAATGTTTATTTTATTTGCTGTTGGGTTTGGATAAATTTGAATACCAGTTGTTTCAAGATTTTCATCTTCAACAGCCAATGTACCTCCAAATGGGTTTGCAGAGCCTTTCCCAATTTTTACATTATCCACATACAACATTCTTGAATCTGATTCAGTTGCTGGATTAGCACTAGTTATTTCTTTAGTCCACCATTCAGAATGATAAACACCTAATTTAAGAAATGGAGCACCATGCTCTCCATATATATTGTTGCATAAATCCGTTTTAACTATATTCGCCCCTTTTGCAGTAGCACCAAGTTTCTTTCCATTTCGCCATACCTCAACAATTCCATCACCTTCTTTAGATGCTCTAAAGTGAACCAGTATATTCACCCATTGCTTATGTAAAATAGGACCTTCCCATAATTTTTTCCCTCCAAAAGCCCAAACTTGAAATTTATCTTTGATAGTTTTCATAAAAAATGGTGAATTTTTTTTATAACCTCCATCTCGACACTCCTTCAGAGTTTTAACATCAGGATAAGCTGGTGCGACGTCGTGTATTTGAATAGGTGCTAAATCTTCTGTAGAATCATATTTCCAATCTGCACGGTAATAATCAAAACTAATCCAATAATCTTTATTAAAATGCATGACTCCATTCCCTCCAAAAACAGTTTCTGAGCGTTTATAGTACCCTTTAGGTCTATTTAATTCATACCGTATGGCAAAATTTCCTGTTTTTTTTTGCTTGCTTGAAATTGATACAGCATTACTATTTGGAGCAGACATTTTTATGTTGCCTTCATCATAATAAAAACCGCCTCGTCCTGAAATTCTTTCAAACTTTCCGCCTTTTTCAAAGTCTTGTTCATAAATGATTTGAGCAGATAGTATGTTTGAACATCCTATTCCTAAAAAACCTATTAAAACAAATCGAATAAGTAATTTATCTTTAAAATTGCAATGTATTTTCATGATCTAAATTTTTCATTTTATTATTATCTTTTTATTTAATTCTCCTTTATCAGAAGCTATCTTCAAAAAATAAACACCTGATGATAAATTAGGGTTTAAGGTTATTTTATTCTCTGAGGATTCTATTTTTTTTGTAAACACTTCTTTTCCTAAAACATCATAAATTGAAATCGTTTCTATTTTGATTACTTCTGGAAATTGAATATTCAGTTCTTCCGATGATGGATTTGGAGAAACCACTACATCAATAGCGTTTTGAAATTCATCAGTAGCTAAAGTTCCTTCTGCCATTACTTTTATATTATCTATCCAAAGTTCTCTTTGGGTTGTTTCAAAATTCCTTAACCTACGCGAACCATCTTTATTAATTTTCCAGTTCCATTTGTAAATACCTAGTTTTATATATGGTGGTCTCATCGGAATAGGATCCCTATTACAAACACCATAACCCTCTCTTATTCTAGTTCCTTTTTTCCTCGTCATCGTATAGGCATTAACCCCATTTACTCTCCCCATCTTCGTGCCATCTTTCCAAAGCTCTATGTACCCATCGCTACCACCTGTTAAACGAAACTTAACAGTGATATTCGACCATTGCTTCTCTTTAACGGACCATGACCAGCGGGCTTTACCCCCAAAGGTATAAAAGGTTGCTATGTTATTTTGTGTCATTATGCTGAATGGATTGGATGCTTGAGCTGAACTAGCATGCCTACAATCATAATCAACTTTACCATCTGGAAATTTTGGAGCATCTTCATGTATTTGAAGAGGGCCTGCATCTCCGTCGGAATCGTTCTTCCAATTTTCGTATCGATAATCAAAACTAATCGAATATTCCTTTCCAAAGTCAAAATTTCCTTTTCTATCAGTAATGGTAGCTTCTGTTCTGTACGTTACATTTTTTGTCGTGCCAGTAGCATCTTTTTGTAAATAAAACTTTGCCGCTTTACCACTTCTTCCTGGAGTACTTTCTATGGTCGGGTGATTTCCACTATTCATAAGTCCATCATAGAAAGTCCACCAGTTGTTACCAGCTCTTTTTTCAAACTTCCCTCCTTTTTCAAAATCTTGTTCATAGATAATTTGAGCATTAATACTACTATAAACAAAGACACTCAAAAAAATTAATAGCATAAATTTACTTACTTGTGAAGTCTTGCCTTTTACGTCCTGATTTGTTGTTGTTTTCATGGTCTAAATCTTTATTTAATAATTATTTTTTTACTCACCTCGCCTTTATCAGAATTCATTTTTAAAAAATAAACACCTGATGATAAATTAGGATTAAAGGTTACTTTACTTTCTGAATCTTCAATCTTTTTAGTAAACACTTCTTTCCCTAGAACATCATATATAGAAATACGCTCTACATTTTGATTTTCAGAAAATTGAATATTGATTTTGTTTGCTGTTGGGTTTGGGTAAATTTCAAATTGCATATTATCAGTATTTGATTCTATTGCCAATGTTGACCCGAATGGATTGGCAACCCCTTTTCCAATTTTAAAACTATCTATATACAATTCTCTGCTATTAGAATCTGTTGGTGTATCAAGTTGCCAATCCCACTTATATATTCCCATTTTAAAATAAGGAGGTTTCATAAGTCCACAATTATCTTCTTTTTGTGAATTAACTCCATCAACCCTACCAAGTCTAACATCATCTTTCCATAGTTCAACAAACCCATCATTATTATAGGATATAACAAAATGAATTGTAAGGTTTATCCATTCTTTTTCTTGCACTGGCCAAGTCCATTGCTTCTTACCATAAACAAAAAAACTAGTTACTCCATTGTTTGTAATAGTCAAGAAGGGTGAGTTTGAGACAGCTGATGTCCTTCCAGGCACCAGACAGTCTTTGTTTGTCTCGTCCTGATTTTGAGTATGTATTTGAAAAGGTCCAATTTCAGAATTATTATCATTTTTCCAGTTTTCTTTTCGATAATCAAAACTTATCCAATACTCTTTACCAAAATCAAAATTTCCTTTTCTGTGTAACAAGGCAACCTCTGTCCGTTTGCGTTTACTACTATTAGATTCTTGAGCTTTAGTAAGGTGCTCTAAATAAAATCTAGCTGATTTTTTTCCACTTTTTGACAGGTTAGAAATTGTGGGTAAATTATTCCTAAGAAGAAGTCCATCAAAATTCTCTTCTTCAAAGTCATTTTCATAAATGATTTGTGCTTGGACTGCTATTGTAGAAAAGACCATAACAAACCCCATTAGAACAAACCTGAATAGCATTTTACTTTTTAAATTTAAGTGTAGTGTTTTTATCATACATTTTTTTAGTTATTTTTAATTTCACTTCTTTCTATCTCTTTTTAGTATTCTATATTTTAAAACCAATGTCTTTCTACAAAATTATTTTAGCTTTCTTTCTTTACTGAAAATAATTCTGTAAAAAATGACATAATTTTATTTTCTATTCAATAATTATTTTTTTACTTATAACTCCTTTATCAGAAGCTATTTTTAAAAAATAAACACCTTTTGATAAATTAGGCTTTAAGGTTACTTTACTTTCTGACACTTCTATTCTTTTAGTAAATACTTCTTTCCCTAAAACATCATAGATTGAAATTGTTTCTACTTTGATTGTTTCTGGAAATTGAATATTGATTTCATTTGCTGTAGGGTTTGGGTAGATTTGAATACCTGAATCTATAAAAGCATTATCTTCAACTGCTAGTGTACCGCCTGCTGGAGCTACATCTTCATAAGTAACAGATGAACCTTTTCCTATTCTAAAGGCATCGTACAATATCTCACCTCCATCATTACCATTTCCATAATAAGTCCCTATTTTTTGATATTGACGAGGTGCTCTAGGCTCGCCACATTTATCATACTTATATACAGTAGCTGTACCATGCTTATTGACTATTTTTTCTCCATTAAGCCAAACTTCAATAAAGCCTGTATTGTCAAGTGCATATTTATAATGTAATACAAAGTCATACCATGTATTTAATTGATACGTTTTTAATACTTGTTGAACTCCCCAAGTTGCCGACCCAATAGGCGGTGTAGTATTTACATTTGATGGGTTTGTTGTTGTACTTACAGCAAATTTCCCGTTGGATAAACGTACAGTAAACGAATTGGGGCCAGCTGTACAATTCCAATCAGCACTTCCATTAGGTAGTAAATGTGGCGTAGAATGATGCTGACTAATAATTTTATTCCCCGTTGGGATAACCAAAACATTTAAACTAAAACCAACCCAATATTCTTCTCCCCAATGATATGTGCCTTTTCCATTTCTCAATACAAATTCTGTTCTTTTTTTATCAGGGGAATTTTTAAATAGCACCGATTTATTCCCTTCTCTACTCTCATTTGATGACAAAGATGAACTTGATAAGCCACCTGTTACCTTCCATGGTCCTGAACTGCTCCAGTCAGTAGTCCCGTTTTCAAAACCATTCTCAAAAATAATTTGTGCAGATAGCATTTCAGAATATATTATCCCTAAAAAAGCCATTAAAACTAATCGAATAAACGATGTCCTTTTACCATTCTGTTGTATTTTCATCATTACCTGTTTTATTCAATAATTATTTTTTTACTTAATTCACCTTTATCTGAACCTATTTTTAGAAAATAAATACCTTTTGATAAGTTAGGGTGTAAGATTACTTTGCTTTCTGATGCATCTATTTTTTTAGTAAAAACTTCTTTCCCTAAAACATCATAGATAGAAATGTTTTCTACATTTTGATTCTCAGAAAATTGAATATTTATTTCATTTGCTGTTGGGTTTGGGTAGATTTCAATACCTGAATCTACAAATGCATTGCTTTCAACTGCTAGTGTAGCTCCTCTTGGTGCTACATCTTCGTAAGTAACAGAAGAACCTTTGCCTATCCTAAAAGCATCGTACAACAGGTCTCCTCCTTTTTCTCTAGCTCCATAATACATGCCTATTTTTTGATAGAACTCTCGTCTTTTTGGAAAGTCTTTACCACATTTCGAATATTTGTACGCTGTAACTGTATTGTGTAAATTCAATACCTTAATACCATCTAACCAAACTTCAAGATAACCTGTCTTATCAGTTTCATACTTAAGATGTATCACAAAATCATACCATTTATTTAACTTAAATGTAGAAACATCTGTAAAAATAGCTCCAGCGGAAGCTGATCCGCTAGTTGGAACCTTGTTGACATAATTATCATTAGTTGCCGATTGAATAGTAAAAACATTATTTCCATTTTTATCCACTTCCGTAAGCACAGTAACCCCACTTGTACCTCCTCCTCCACATGACTTTTCAGTATCGCCATTTGGATGCTTGTAAGGTTTCGCATGGTGTTGGAAAATAGCAGAATTATCAGGTACTGGCTCTTTTATGTTAATGCTAAAACCTATCCAATATTCTGTTCCCCAAATAAAATCTCCATGCTTCTTTATTTTAAATTCACTACGTTTATGATCGCTATCTACAGGATGTGTATCAGGCAAAAATCTGACAGATTTTTTCCCTTCACGGCTATTGGTTGAAGAGCTAACATTAGCTGGAGCCTTTATCCAAGGGTTGCTATCCCATTCTGAGCTTCCACCTTCAAAACCGTTATCAAAATATACTTGTGCCGTAACAGCATTAGTAAAAACGAATAATAATAGTATTGTCCAAAACTTAACGATACTACAAAAACATTTTTTAGTAACTTGATTAATTCTTGTCATTTTTTTATTTTATAATTATTTTTTCACTTAACATTCCTTTATCGGACTCTATTTTTAGAAAATAAACACCTTTTGATAAATTAGGGTTTAAGGTTATCTTACTTTCTGATGCTTCTATTTTTTTAGTAAATACTCTCTTCCCTAAAACATCATAAATAGAGATGCTTTCTACATTTTGATTCTCAGTAAAATGAATGTTTATTTCATTGACTGCTGGGTTTGGATAAATTTGAATCGCAATACTATTAGTATCAAACTCATTTGTAGCAAGTGTAGAACCCGATTCAAATGCACCAATATCAGGGGCTGAACCGTTATAAGGTAAGCTTACTCCATCACCAGAACCCCAAGAAATACTTTTATCAATAGTGATAGTATTGCTTTCATAATCCACCTTTAGCACTTTTACAGGTGCATTATTCCCAATACTAATATTATCTCCATCCATTAAACCAAAACCATCAAAAAAGAAATAGGCAATACCTACTTTTACCTTGGTTCCACTCCCTGAACTAATTGTATATGTTACTGGAGCCCCTGCATTTATGGCTGGAGAATTACTTTTAAGTGTAAAATCTTGAGCTGATGGGTTCTTTAATAAAGGATCTATATATTTACCATGTTCATCTTGACCTTCGGATGACTGCCAATCACTGAAAGTATGACCATTGAAGAGCTTTTGTTTTAAATCTGTTCGAAAGTAGTAATTAGCATCAAACTTACTGTTTGAATTATTAGGAGTAGACACAAAATAATCTGGTTGATTAATTGTTGACACTACAATGTTATTTTTAACGGTTATATTTTTTGCGTTATCTTTAAAACTAATCATAGAACGGTTTTTGATAGGTGTCCGACTTTGAAAAATAGTATTATTTGCTATCGCAATATTTCTTGTATCACGATAAGCATTTATGCCGAAAGTAGTTGGGTCAATAATAAGAGATCTTCTTACTGTCATATAACTATTATCATCACCACCATGATCGTCTGATCCAGTAAAGAAGATACTCGCAGTCCAATTACCTTCGTGAGTTGATGTATGTTGGTCTATTACAATATGATCAACAGCATGCCCGATAGCAATCCCCCCCCCTTTATTTTCGTAAGATGTGTTGCCTTGAATTAAGACATAAGAACCTGCCGTTATATCAAAACCTTGCTCTGGGTTATGATGTGAAGTATTATTTAAAATTAAATGGTTTGGACCAACATCTGCTCCATTACTTTTTCTATGAATAACAATACCGTCATTTGATCTTCCGTGACTTACCGTATTATTACGAATGATACCATTTTGAGCCTGTGGAAGAGCACTACCCCAGACAGCAATACCACCGTTACCAGCTTTAGTTATTTCACAATTCTCAATTAAATATCCATTAACGTGTGTTAAAATAATACCTTGCGACTGTGGGTTAGTTACTTTTACATCGCGTATTGTATAGTCTTTAGAGCCTGCACCTCCCAACGAAATACCAGCATTAATCATTTCAATGTTCTCAATGACAAGATACTTACTTCCGTAGGTAAATATTCCATTTCCAGGCTGATCATCAAACTTAATAACAGGTTTATTTCCTGAGCCATAAGCACCTATAAAGCTTTTATTATTTGATGTGCCTTCCCATTGTATTTTTAAGACCGTATTACGGAACGTATCACCACGATTTAGATATAAGTCATCACCAGATTGAAATGAAAAATTATTGGCTTTATTGAGTGTTTTCCAAGGTTCTGCCTCTGTACCAGGATTGTTATCATTACCGTTTTCAGCTACATAATACTTTTGTGCAGATACGGTTACAAATGAAATACATAAAAATACGATAAGTAACCATTTCTTAGGTTTTGATATTGCTGTCATAATCTATTCTTTTTATTCTATAATTATCTTTTTACTTAATTGTCCTTTTTCAGAATTCATTTTCAAAAAATAAACTCCTGAAGATAAATTTGGGTTCAATGTTATATTAGTTTCTGATGCATCTACCTTTTTCGTAAATACTTCTTTTCCCAATATATCATAAATTGAAATCGTTTCTATTTTGATTAACTCTGGGAATTGAATGTTTATTTCTTCCGATGTTGGATTTGGAGAAACCATTACATCAATAGCATTTTTGAATTTGTCTGTTGCTAATGTGCCTCCTCTTGGTGCTACATCTTCATATTTTACAGATGCCCCTTTCCCTACACGAAAAGCATCATACAATACTTCTCCAGAATTATCAAAAGGTCCATGATACATTCCAATTTTTTGAAAAGCATATTTTTTGTTATTTCCACATTCATCAATTAAATATCCTGTAACTCCTTTTTTATCAATAACCGGTGTAGGGTTATTATCCATCCATATTTGAATATATCCTGTACCATCATGAGCATATTTAAAATGCATCACAAAATCATGCCATTCACCTAGTTTATACGGTACAATAGTACTTTCATTTACCGATTGAACTGCTCCTCCAAGGTGAATCTTATAAGCCTCTACTTCTTTAGTAGATGTAAATAAATAAAATTTATCGCCTTTGGTTTTAATTGTAAAATGATTGGGTGCTGCACCACAACGTTTTTTCTCACTAGGCGAACCATGATGCTGAAAAACTATCGCATATCCTTTCACTTCCGCTTTTACCATGATGCTAAAACCTATCCAGTATTCTTGATTCCATTCATACACTCCTTTTCCACCTCTAATCTGTAATTCATTACGTTTCTGTAAAAGTTTTATCCCTTTTTTATCCACAAGAATTTTCCCATTTCCATCTACTTGATAATTTGGGTTTCCTGTAAACCGAACCGAATTATTCCCCTCTCTACTGGTAGATGATATTGTTGGAAACTGAGTTCCTGAACCAGGATTCATATAATGAACCTTCCAAATTCCATTTTGTCTATCCCACAGCGAAGCTCCATCTTCAAAACCATCATCAAAAATGATTTGTGATGAAAGTGTTGTTGTAAAAAGTGTTACAATAAAAAGACTTAAAATAAACTTTAGGCTAATCTTTGTGCTATCGCATGTTTGATTCGTTATTTGTATCATATGCTTTTATATTTAATAGTTCTTATTCTATAATTATTTTTTTACTTATGGTTTCTTTATCTAAAACAACTACAACATTATAAACCCCACTTACTAAATTTGGTATAAGGAGTATCTTTCTATCTAAAAGTTGATCGTTTTGAGTATATACCAACTTCCCTTGCATATCAAATATATTGATTGTATCAACCTTTATATCTTGAGGGATTTGAATTGTGATTTCATCAGTAGAAGGGTTTGGATATATAGAGAAATCAATAGTATTAAACTCATCAGTAGCAAGAGTGTTCGCTTTCAATAGATAATAATCATAAGGAAGGATAAATACTACATTTTTAGATTTTAAAAAGTCTATTATTTTTCCAAATTCAACCAAGCTATTAGCAGACCATGCATGGGGATGTAATTGTGATAATAGATATTCAGTAGTTGAATTTTCAGCATATAGTTCTTTAAAACTGGCTAAGCTCACTACTCTACTGCTATTTTCAATATTTATTCGAAGAGGCAAGCCTAAAACACCTTGAGGCGGAGTTATATTCTTATTATACAGCCATGTTTTAATCTCAGGAATATCTCTAATTACATCTGCCGTAATTGCATCTACATTATTGCCTGGAGCTCCAAAGCTATGCATGGTAATTCCAAACTTATCTTTAACAACATCTTGAGCTCTTTTCATCTTCCCGTACTGATAGTCATATGATTTTCCGCTAAACTCAGCATCATCCTTTTTATAGCCATGATCGTATCCATGATTCCAAAATTCAAACTTTTTAGAATTGTTTAGACCTTGAACAAAAGTTACAAATTCATTACTTGGGTTTTCAAGAGCTTTCCCTATAAACCCTAAACCAGCCACCACTTCTTTCTCTTTAACAGTATTGATAAAGTTTAGATATTTTGTTTTTTTTGTAGTATTATTTTTAAATTCAGAAAAATCATCTGCTTTTAGAATGCAATACTGTTGAGCATGTATATTAGAAGCTAAAGAAAATAGGACACTAAAGAATAGTATATATACTTGTTTAGAAACTCTATTCTTTATTGTTTTTTTTTGGTTTGGCATAGTTGTTAATAAATAACGAAAATTCTCTTGTTCTATTATAATTCAACAATAGACAACAAAATCATTAACGCCAATTTAAAAAAAGAATCTAAAGATTTTCTAAAGGATAAAACATTCTTTTGTTTACATAAACTAGTTACTTACCTTTGTCAAAAATTTGCTAAATGAATTATATATTATTTGATGGTACTGTACGAAATGCTTTATTGCCATTTACATATACACGACCCGTTGCCGATATTAGAATTGGTATTTTAACCATTCGAGAAAAATGGGAAAACTACTTAGGTCTTACCACTACTACCCTAACTGAAGAGTATTTAGAAGATAAATACCCTATGGTAGAAATGGACAATAATATTATGATTAATGCGGCTTTTCTACCAACTAAAAAATTAGTGAGTCTTGTAAAGAGCATGAAAGAGAATGAAATCATTATCAAGGATGATGAAATTATCGCCTTTTACACTACTAATACTCAAGAAGAAGTAAATTTTGACACTTACAAAGTTCTCTCTTTCGAGGATGATCTCTTACAAATAAAAAATACTTGGGATATATTCTCATTAAATGACAACGCTATAAAAGCTGATTTTGAATTACTAACTGCTGGAAGAAAATCAGAACCCATACCTGACACCGTTAATTGCATCAACAAAGAACAAATATTTTTTGAAGAAGGCGTTGAGATTTCTTTTGCCACATTAAATGCATCTACAGGGCCAATTTACATTGGTAAAAATGCCATTATCATGGAAGGCTCTTTAATCAGAGGTTCCTTTGCTTTATGTAATGATGCTGTGGTGAAAATGGGTGCAAAAATATATGGAGCAACCACCATTGGCCCCTTATCTAAAGTTGGAGGCGAAATAAATAATGTTGTAATTTTTGGACATTCAAGTAAAGGGCATGATGGTTATTTAGGAAACGCCGTAATAGGGGAATGGTGTAATTTAGGTGCTGACACCAACAACTCTAACCTCAAAAACAACTATGCAGAAGTAAAACTATGGAGCTATGAGACTGAACGCTTTGCGAAGACTGGTTTACAATTTTGTGGACTAATGATGGGCGATCATTCTAAATGTGGTATCAATACCATGTTCAATACTGGTACAATTATAGGCGTAAGTGCAAATATTTATGGAAGCAATTTTCCTAGAAATTTTGTACCTTCTTTTTCTTGGGGTGGGGCAGCCGGTTTTACCACTTATAAAATGGGCAAAGTCAATGAGGTTGCATCTGTAGTTATGCAAAGAAAACACTTAACCTATACAGAACAAGAGCAAAAAATTATAGCTCATGTTTTTGATATTACGGCTAAGTATCGAAATTATTAAAACCCAAATCTCTTTTTGTAAATTATTCGATATTATAACAAATCAAATAAGCATTGGCACAACTATTGGACTTTACTAAGTGAAAATACATTCTAAAATACTCAACTTTTTGATTATTAGTTGATTATTTATTTTAGAATTGTATATGAAATTTATAGAATAAACGTTTAATGTCATATTGACCGAAATAAACTTATGAGTAATCCGAAATTTTTAAATATTGACAGTATGTCATTACAGCATATGCTTGATGAGGATTCAGAATTGATTCCATTAATGACACCCGAAGATGAAGAAGAAATAAAAAAGGAAAGTGTACCTGAAGTACTACCAATTCTCCCTTTACGAAATACTGTTTTATTCCCAGGTGTTGTAATACCAATTACAGCGGGTAGAGATCAATCTATCAAGCTAATTAAAGAAGCTAATAAAGGAAATAAAATTATTGGTGTCGTTGCTCAAAATAATGAGTCAATTGAAAATCCAACAAAAGAAGATCTTCATACTATTGGTACTGTAGCTCGAATTTTGAGAATGTTAAAAATGCCTGATGGCAACACAATGGTTGTCATTCAAGGAACCAAACGCTTTGAAGTTGGTGAGTTTGTACAAACAGAACCCTATATCAAAGCAAATGCGAAGGAGATGATTGAAGATTATCCTGATGCTGATGATACTGAATTTAACGCAATCATAGATTCTATACGTGATTTATCCTTAAAAATAATTAAGGAGAATCCGAACCTACCAACCGAAGCTGGCTTTGCCATTAAAAATATACAAAGTAATTCTTTCTTGGTAAATTTCGTTTCTTCAAACATGAATTTGAATGTTGAAGAAAAACAAGAACTACTCAATATTAGCAATTTAAAAGACAGAGCTTTAGCGACCTTAAAGAAAATGGATGTTGAATTGCAACGCCTAGAACTTAAAAATGTAATTCATTCTAAAGTTCGTGAAGATATGGATCAGCAACAGCGAGAATATTATTTGCACCAACAAATGAAAACCATTCAAGAAGAATT
>CAYRZY010000044.1:1812-16297 GCA_964428855.1 uncultured Flavobacteriaceae bacterium | reverse complement strand
GTTGATGATTATTTAAATAAGCCTTTTGATTCTGAAGTTTTATTGCATAAAATAAAGGCAATATTACAGCGAAAAGCTGTAGATATGAGTGCTGATGATGAAAAACATGAATTTCAAATAGGTAAATTTTTCTTAAACTCAAAATTAAGACATTTGTCTTTTGATGGAGGAGAAATTCGTAAGCTTTCACCTAAAGAAAATAAATTATTAAAGATGTTAGCGACGCACTTGAATGATTTAATGCCTAGAGAATTGGCTTTAACTAAAATTTGGAGAGATGATAATTACTTTACATCTAGAAGTATGGATGTATATATAGCAAAGCTTCGTAAATATTTAAAGCCAGATTCTAATGTAGAAATTATCAACATTCATGGTGAAGGTTTTAGATTGGTAGTTACTACAAATTAAAAACAGATTACAGTTTTGTAAGAGAAAGAGTTTTTCTATTTAGAAGAACTCTTTTTTTATTGAAAAGGTTTAAAATCGGCAGTGGTGCTAAAAATAGTTAGTAATTTTAACCTTAGGTCGAACTTGTGTTATTATTCTATTGATTGTAAATTGCTTAAAAGTATGTCTTGACTCTTGGTCTTTTCAGCGAAGCGGTCTTATTTCTTTAGTCAGTCTTAATCTATTTAAAAATGCGTATTGATAAAGGCTCTGAGCCTTGTTATGGTATCAAAAAGGCTTTCACCTTCCCAGCCATGACCTTCGTTAGGGTATAATGTAAATTCATTAGTGACACCCAATTGGTTTAATTTGGCATGCATCTCAATACCTTGAGATGCCGGCACTAAATTATCCTTACCTCCATAAAATAATATAGTTGGTGGTGCAGCACTTGTTGCTACATGAAACGGACTAACATCAACAAAATAATCACTATCTGTTTTAAAATTTATCCCTGTAATTTGTTGTATTAAAGCAAAAATATATTGATATCCTGTTCCAGTAGCATTTATATAAGCATCATCTGTGAAATTGGTCGGGCCAACAATACTTGCGACCATATCGACTTCCTGTTTGCTGTCATGTGCATAAGCATATAGCATTGATAAATGCCCTCCAGCACTTGTACCAATTAAGGCATATTGATTTGATATTTGATACTCTTCACTTTTTTGTTTTAAATGACTAATAACATCTTTTATATCATCAATTTGCATCGGAAAAGGACTGTTGTTAATTGATGCCAGTCTATAATTTATATTTACTACAGCATAATTAGGATAACTTTTTTGTAATTCAGTAGCCAAAGCAGTCATGTCTTTTTTGTCACCTTCAATCCAACCACCTCCGTGTATTAGTACAAATACTTTTGTCGAAGCAGCGTTTCTTTCTTTAGGTAAATAGATATCGTATTTTTGTTGCTGATGCTCACCGTAAGTAACATCTATAAATTCAGCCTTTTCTAAAGGAGTATCTATAGTATTCTCATCGTTACAAGAGAGGATACTAATAAATAATATTGAGAAAGTTAGTAAGTATCCTGTGTTGTTAAGCAATTTTTTCATAAATTTATTCTTATTTGAAAGCATGGCACAATTTATTAAATTATATAATGAAAATCCTAATCCCAAAGCAATAAGCAAAGTGATTGAGGTACTCCGTAAAGGTGGGCTGATTATATACCCAACAGATACTATTTATGGTCTAGGCTGTGATATTACTAACGCAAAAGCATTAGAAAAAATTGCCCGCATCAAAGGTGTAAAGTTAGCAAAAGCAAATTTTTCATTTATTTGTAACGATTTAAGCCATTTGTCAGATTATGTAAAGCAAATAGATACACCAACGTATAAAATTTTAAAAAGAGCGTTGCCAGGAGCTTATACCTTTGTTTTACCTGGTAATAATAACCTGCCCAAAGCATTTAAAAAGAAAAAAACAGTTGGTATTAGAGTGCCTGATAACAATATTATTAGAGAGATTGTAAGTCAATTAGGTAATCCGATTATATCAACATCTATCCGTGATGACGATGATGTTATTGAATATACGACAGACCCAGAACTCATTTTTGAAAAATGGAAAAATATAGTAGATATTGTCATTGATGGTGGTTATGGTGATAACCAGCCTTCAACTGTAATTGATTTATCTACTGATGAAATTAAAATTATAAGAGAAGGTAAAGGGAGTTTAGATATACTTTAATACTAGCAATCCATATCATTATCAATTAACTCTTCGTAATTGCCTTTAAGTTTACTCAGTAAAATCCCATAAATTAATCTGTAAAATAGCCAAAACAATACAATTAGAATTGCTATGACAATTAAACATACCAACCAAACAATGGCCATATTAACATCTTCAGGTATTTTATCGATGAATAAAGAAGTGTTAAATACCTTATATAAAATCACTACAGAAATAATAAAGGCCATTGTCAAATTAAACCAGATATAATACTTAACAACTTTTCTTGTTTTAATAATATTTTGCATTAATTTTTTAGGATTCGAATTGGCAGAAATCGATTTATAATTTTTATAAAATAAGTAGATAAAACCTGCAATAGCGACATAGTACACTGCATATGAAATATATTTAAATAAAGTCAATCCAAGGTCTTCATATATTTTTTCAGAGCTATGATCTCCCGTAAATAAGATGATTAAATGCGGAATTACAAACTCTAATAAACTAATAATAAAAAGCCATTTTACAATAGAGGACGACTTTTTATGAATCAAAGCTGAAAGTTCATTTTTTGATAATTTTGGAAGAGAACTGTCTTGTTTCTGCCAATCTTTTTTTAATAATTCTAATTGATCCATAGTTACGGATTTAATATTTTTCTTAATTTATTTTTTACTCTATTCATTTTTACTCTAGCATTTACCTCTGTTATACCCATGGTAGAAGCAATTTCCTTATAATTTTTATCTTCCAAATATAAAAATATCAATGCTTTTTCGATATCCGATAAATGTTGTACTGCTTTGTACAAAAGCTTTAATTGCTCTTCTTCAGTATCGTCATAAACGGTAGCTTCAATTTTATATGAAACGGCTTCAAAACCTTGGGTTTTGATGGTTCTTTTAGATTTTCTATAGAGTGTAATTGCAGTATTTAAAGCAACTCGGTACATCCAAGTACTGAATTTTGAATCTCCCCTAAATTTAGGATAGGCTCTCCATAGTTGGATGCTGATTTCTTGAAACAGATCATTATGTGCATGCTGATTATTGGTATATAACCTGCAAATTTTGTGCACAATGTTTTGATTCTTCTCTAAATCTGATACAAATTTTTGCTCTAGCTCTTTACTCACTGTTAGTTGATTTCAATGTATTAGTAGTTAGAAGTTATGTTTTGTTACATTTCAAAAACATATTTAATAAGTAATATCAAGCATATCACAGATTCACATTGAACAATCGGTGAGAATATATATTGTAAGATTAAATAATTGTTATAAGACAGCCTCTTTTTCAAGTACTATAATGTAGCCATCTTCTTTTATTTGATATTGAGTATTGAGTGTCCGTTTTCCTATTTCTTTTTCATCTTCAATATCATAACATGCTTCTATGTCAGTAATCGTTATAATATAATTATTGTCAATGCTAAATTTTCTGTCCCAACTGCAGTCGTAATTGATGCCACCTGCAATAATTACTTTGTCAATAATTAGATTCTCTTCATTAAAAGTTTGCAATTCAAAATAAGGAAGGGTTTCTTCTTCTAGAGTGTTTTGATAAATAAAAATCAATACTTTATGTTTATTTACATCGGGTAAACGTTTGTGAAAATAACCTTTACCGACATAAGGATAATTTTTACTTTCAGTAATAAATAAATCCTCTTTTGGTTTGAACGAAGTTGAATCAGAAAAAAACTGATTTAATGTTGAAGATGTATCAATTAGCTTTCTTTTAGAAAAATAGTCAAGTGTATAATAATAGTCGAGTATAGAGTCGTATTTATAGTTGAATTCAAATGGTAATTTTTGGACAGAAACAGCTTCCCAGTCAGTTGTAGTAGTTATTTCAGGCAACGTTTTCTCAGTTGCTGATTGCTTTTTACAAGCTGTTAAATTTAGTATAAAAATGATTAGGCTTAATCGGAAAATATTTTTGAGCATGTTTTGGTTATTTGTGTAAAGCGAAAGTAATAATTTTATGAAATTCATTTTGATATTTTAACACATTATTTTCGTCAAAGGGTTTACTACAAGAGGAGAATGTCAAAATTATTATAATGAAAATGGATCTTATAAGTTTACCTAGTTAGGATATCGTTCCGTTTCAAGACGTAGATAATAATATATTAATTCAAACTAGGGTCTTCTGGAGCATTCGCCCAAATTTTATATTCCCCACCAAGTTTCATCAAATGATTTTTCCATGAAGATTGGTCAGAAATTTCAAAAAGATTCTGGTATTTATTTTCAATAACCACCCATGAAGTAGTATTTAATTCATCTTGAAGTTGATTTTTACTCCATCCAGAATACCCAAGAAAAAAACGAATATTATCTTCGGTAAGGGTATTGTTATCTAATAGTGTTTGTACGGCATCAAAATTGCCTCCCCAAAAAACATCATCGGCTATTTTTATACTATCAGGAATCAATTGAGGTACGCTGTGTATAAAATATAAATTCTCTTTAGAAACAGGGCCTCCATTATATATAGTAAGATTTGAATCTATTTCAGGAATTAAATCACTTAAAATATAATCAGATGGCTTATTCATGATAAAGCCAATAGAACCTTCATCATTATGTTCTGATAAAAGTATAACAGATCGGTTAAATGAACTGTCATTTAAAATTGAGGGTTCTGCTATTAATAATTTCCCCTTAGTTATTTCTGTAGATTCCATAGTGTTTTATTACTCTACTAAGATATGAATTATTATCACAAAAAAAAACTCTCAATTTATATTGAGAGTTTTTAAGTTTTTTAAGTAGTACTTAAAATTAGTTTACTGAATTTTTTAATTCAGCACCTGGCTTAAATTTTACTACATTTTTAGCAGCAATTTTTATAGTTTTTCCAGTTTGAGGATTTCTTCCGTCTCTTGCAGCTCTTCTAGTCACTGACCAAGAACCAAAACCTACTAAAGAAACTCTATCACCTTTTTTTAAAGTTTTTTGTACATTACCCATTACTGAGTCTAAAGCTTTTTTTGCAGACGCTTTAGAAATTCCTGCATCTGCAGCCATAGCTTCTACTAATTCTGATTTGTTCATAATTAAATTTTTAAATTGATTAAATATTGTTTTGCTTGTTTAAAGCTTAACAAATATATATTTTATAAGGGTTTACACAAGGTTTAGGCTCTAAAACCTTTAATTTTGTTAATAAAACAGGTGTAATTGTTAATAACCACAGTGTTTTTAGGCTTTTATGAAGGTAAATGCGATGTTTTATGATCTGTTGGAGGGTGTCAGCTATTTTAAATAGGCGTCTGAGTGAAAGGTATATCCGTTTAATAACTCACTAACTTTCATTTTACGCTTGTTTGGTAATTGTATTTCATCAATGAGTATATAACCATTTTTAACGGCAATCTTTACTTCTTTTTTTGTACAGATAATTTTACCTATTATATTACTATGATTTTCTTTCTCTTTTCTTACTTTATAAATTTTCACTTCAAATGCAATTCCATTATTATTTAAGACTGACCAAGAACCAGGGTAGGGGTTTAGGCCTCTAATTTTATTGTAAATAGCCTCTAAAGATTGTTGCCAGTCTATTTTACTAGTTTCTTTGAATATTTTAGGAGCTTCATGATTTGTATTTTTAGTTACATTCTGAACTATTGTTTTTACTTTTCCTTTTTGAATCAGCTCAACGGTTTTCACAACCAGTTGACTTCCTAACTCCATAAGTTTATCATGTAAATCACCAGTAGTATCATTATCACCAATTGTAGTTTCTTCTTGTAAGATGATTTCACCCGTATCTATTTTTTCATCAATAAAAAAGGTAGTGACGCCTGATTTAGTTTCTCCGTTTATCACAGCCCAATGAATAGGAGCAGCCCCTCTATAGTTAGGGAGCAAAGAAGCGTGTAAATTAAAAGTACCTAAAGCTGGAAGTTGCCAAACAACTTTTGGCAACATTCTAAAAGCGACCACAATTTGCAAATTTGCATTGAGATTTTTTAATTCCCCTAAAAAGGATTCATCTTTTAAATTAGTAGGTTGTAGAATAGTTAATTTCTGATCTAACGCATATTTTTTTACTGCAGATTGATTCAGTTTACGACCTCTTCCTGAAGGTCTATCTGGAGCAGTAATAACACCAACAACATTGAATTTGTTATCAATAAGTGCCTTTAGCGTAGCTACAGCAAAATCAGGAGTACCCATAAATACTATACGAACATCAGTCATTTCTATTTTTTTTCTAATTTATTTTGCGAATTTATACTTATTTTATCAGTATCCAATAGGTTTTGTAAGCTTGTTAGTGCCGTTGAAGTATCCATATTCAAACATGTAATTATTTCTTTTGAGGATAATTGTTTGTGATGAGACAAAAGCACTAAAATTTTTTCTGCTATGGACTTATAATCAGAAACTGAGCTTTTTGAAGATAAACAAACATCACAAATACCACAATTTGTAGCTGTTTTTTCATCAAAATAATCTAATAATAATTTGCTTCTGCAAATGGTATTGTTTTTTACATAATCAATTACAGCATTCATTTTTTCTAGTTTGATACTATTTTGTTGTTTGATGTCTTGAGCAATTTTCTGAATAGTAATATCGTCTTCTCTAGGAATTAAAAACTTTAATTGACTGGTGTTTTTGTTATAGTTGTATACTACCAAACCATCTTTTTCAAATTTAATTAGTTGACTTTTTACATAAGAGGATTTGGTATTGGTTTTTTTTGCAATTATTGATTCATTAATTTTAATATAGTGATCAAAAATGCCACCATGAGTCCGTAAAATCACCTTTATCAATTGATTGTTGTTGCGTTCAGCATAGTCGAGTACTTTGTCAGGAGACATTTTAAATTTTAGCGAAGATTGCACATTGAAATTTTCATCAAACCTTAAAATTTGCTCTCTTTCTAATAGTTTAAGGGTATTGTAGATTTGTAAAATATTGAGTTGATATTGATGGCAAAAAGTAGTGAGGTCAAACTCAAAAGGATGCAGAGGTAATTCACCATACGCAATGTATAAATATTGATTTAAATGATTGTAGATGCTTTTAGCAAAATCAACGGTTACAAAACCCTTTTTAAACTGATTTTTCAGGTTGAATATAGTGTGTTCATTACCAAAAACAATTGAACTGGCCTTTTGACCGTTTCTGCCAGCCCGACCAGCTTCTTGCATGTAATTTTCTAAACTATTTGGTAAATCTATATGAATAATTTGTTGCACATTATCCTTGTCTATACCCATTCCGAAAGCATTGGTAGCGACCATTATAGGCGTGTTTTCTTCCATCCAATTATTAAAAGAAGTCTGTTTTTCTTCAACAGATAATCCTCCATGATAATAAGAACTTTTAAAATTATTTTTATTCAAGTAATTGCTAATGTCTTTTACACGTTTTCTGCTACTTGCATAAATAATTGCAGGTTTTGATTGGTTGCTTAACTGCTTTTTTAAATGATAATACACATCTTCATGTGTAATTATATTTAAAGCTAATTTAGAACGTACTAATGACTGTTTGAAAATTTGAGCATCAGGTATTTCTAAATTTGTGACAATATCATTTAAAACATGTTTTGTAGCAGTAGCAGTTAAAGCAAGTATAGGTGCTGAAATATCCAACTCTTTTACGATGGGTATTTTTAAGTAGGCAGGTCTAAAATCATGTCCCCATTCTGAAATGCAATGTGCTTCATCTACAGCAATTAAGTTGATATTAAGTTGTTTTATTTTTTGTTGGATAAATTCTGATTGTAATTTTTCAGGAGACAGATATAAAAACTTATAATTCCCGAATTGCAAATTGTCAAAGGCTTGAATAATTTCTTCTTGGTCTAGGTTTGAAGTAATGGCAATGGCTTTAATTCCTTTTTCTTTCAGGCTATTGACTTGATCGTTCATCAAGGCAATCAGAGGTGAAATGACCAAGCAAACACCTTCTTTTAACAACGTTGGTATTTGATAACAAACAGATTTACCACCACCTGTGGGTAATAAAACTACCGTATTTTTATTCTGAAGTACCGCATTGATAATTTCCTCTTGAGGCTTTTTAAAAGCATCATATTTCCAATATTTTTTTAAAATGGATAGCGGTGACTCCATTATAAAAGAGTTAGTTTTTTTAAGATAAAATCAACTCTACCCTTTACTGTTCCTGTAGGTACTTCAATTACAGTATAATCTAAATTGAGATATGCATCTTTCAAATGCTGGTATAGATCAATTGCTAAATCGTAACTTTCATGTCTCTCATTGTCGGTACTGTAAATTTCCTTCCAAGGGGGTAATAAAAAGACCTTATTGTAAACATATTTTTTACTTTTTTCAAGATAAATTTCAGGATATTCGGTATCGTAATAATTCATATAGGCATGAATATCTGGCAGACCTCTGTCAAAAAAAATTGTATCAGCATCTATGTTCATAGCTTCAAGATACTGCTTTTCTCTACCTTCAAGTAATAACTTGCTAAATAATAAAGGATCTTCTAAGAACAAATATTCGATTCCGTTTTCTCTAGCTTGCAATGTAACTTGCCTTGATATTTCAGGGATACAAGCATAATTACGAAAAATTAGTTCGTTAATCAATGTGGTTTTTCCACTTCCTGGCCCTCCTGTAATAACAATTTTTTGTGACATAAAGGTTTTGTAAATTCTTTTTAACAAAGAAAAAAAATAAATTCCATTAACCTAAATAATATCTGTATTTTTGTCAAAATTTATCATTTATGATGAATTGGTATTATAATTGTATTCATTCAGGTTTTAAAATAGAGAATAATAGTATGAGTGATTCGAATGACTTTTATGAAAATTTAAGAGCCAAATTAGAAGAAACAACCGATTTTCCTACTGAGTATATGTATAAGTTTATCATTCCTTCGGATGGTGAAGTAGAAGAATTAGAAAATATTTTTAGTCATATGGGAGCGGTAATTAAATCAAAAAAATCAAAAACAGGTAAATACATAAGTTTTACTATTTTAGTTAAGATGAAAAGTGCAAATGCTATTATTGAGAGATATAAAGAAGTGTCTAAAATAAAAGGAGTAATATCTTTGTGATATTTTTAACAAAGTAATATAAAATTATGAGATATTTTTGGGCGTTCCAAAAAATATTCATGAATAAAATAATATAAATTAAAAAGTTTTTTATGAGTTTTAAGAACCTAACTATTATTCTTTTTTTAGCAATTGGTATTCACACACAAGCCCAATCAAAAAAGAATATTTTATTTACTGTTGTCGATACGCCTGTAACTATTGATGAATTCAATCAAGTTTTTAATAAAAATAGAGATATCGTTGCTGAAGAAAATAAAAAATCTATTGAAGAATACTTAGAGTTATATATTAATTATAAGTTGAAATTGAAACAGGCTTATGCATTGAAATATGATACGGTATCAGCCTATAAGAAAGAATTGAATAGCTATAGAGAACAGTTAATTACACCTTATTTGACAGATAGTAAAATTACAGATGCTCTTGTAAAAGAAGCTTATGATAGAATGAAAGTTGAAATTAATGCCAATCATATATTGATTTCTGTACCTACTAAAGCCTCATCTCAAGATACTTTAAAGGCATATCAAAAAATTATTGAAGCGAGAATGAAGATTGTTAATGGAGCCGCTTTCGAAGAAATAGCAAAAGAGTATTCTGAAGATCCTTCAGCTCAAAAAAACGGAGGTAATTTAGGTTATTTCACAGTTTTTGATATGGTGTATTCTTTTGAAAACGCAGCCTATAAGACAAAAGTAAATGACATTTCTAAGCCTTTTAAAACACGATTTGGATATCATATTGTAAAAGTAAATAAAAAAAGAGCTTCTAAAGGAGAGATTGAAGTAGCTCATATTATGATAAAAGAGAATGCTGAAGATTCGTTAGTTTCGAAAACGAAAATTGATGAACTATATGCTAAACTGCTTCAAGGAGATAGTTTTAAATTTTTAGCTAAAATGCATTCTGATGATAAGAATTCTGCAATAAATGGAGGTGCCATCCCTAAATTCAAACACAATAGAATGATAAAGTCATTTGCAGATGTTGCCTTTTCATTAAAAGCAGTAAATGATATTTCTAAACCTTTTAAAACACGATTCGGTTGGCATATTGTACAATTGATAAAAAAACATCCAATACAAGATTTTAAAGAGGTAGAAGAAGAACTTATCCAGAAAATAGAAAAAAACGAGCGTTCTAAGGCAGCAGGGAAATCTATTGTTAATAAACTAATGAATGAGTATAATATTATTAAAGATGATAAATTAACTCAGCTATTCTTGAAAAATGACACAAGTGGAACTCAACAAAATTTAAACAACACTCTTTTTACAATAAATGGAGAAAAAACGTCATTGAGCGACTTGATTGATTTCAGTAAGACACATAGCAATAAAGATGTTGGTGAAACTTATGAAGATTTTTTAGAATTTAAATCGTTGAATTATTTTAAAGATAATTTAGAAAAAACAGATGCTAATTTTGCGTTTACTATGCAAGAGTATAGAGATGGCTTATTATTATTTGATCTTTTACAGGATAAAGTTTGGAAACGTGCTGAAAAGGATACTGTCGCTTTAAAGAAATTTTTTGATAAAAATACCGCCAAGTATTCTTGGAAAAAAAGAGGAGAAGTGATTATAGCCTCTTGTACTAAAAAGGATAAAGCTTTACTTGTAAAAAAGTATTTAGAAGAGAATAAGGGTGTAGATGAAATAAAGAAATTAGTTAATGAAGGACCGGTAATTCATGTAATTTTCACCAAAAGAACCTTAGAAGAAGGTGATAAAAAACTACCTGATAATTTTGAATTGAATAGTGTTGGGGTCACTGATGTAATTAATATTGACGCAACCAATTTTGCGATTATAAAAATTATAAAAATTATAAATCCTCAGCCTAGGAAATTTGAAAAAGCTAAAGGGATGGTTATTAATGATTTTCAAGAACATTTAGAAAAACAGTGGATTAAAGAGTTAAGACAACAATATCCAGTTAAAATAAATAAAAGAGCGTTGAAAAAAGTAATAAAATTAAATTTGAAGTAAATTGTTGCGTAGATATTTATACATATTTGTAATTATATTGTTTTCTTCATGTGGTTCGAAAGATAATGACAGAAAAGCAATAGCTAAAGTTTATGACACTTTTTTGTATGAAGATGATGTAATTAGTTTGTTGCCAGAAAATTTATCAAAAGGAGATAGCATCATTTTTGTAAAAAACCACATTAATAAATGGGCAAAAGAGCAGTTGTTGATTCAAAAAGCAGCGATTAATCTTCAAGAAGAAAAAGAACATATAAATATTTTAGTAAAGCAGTATGAACATGATTTATTGATTAATAAATATAAAGAAGCTGTTGTTGCACAAGAATTAGATACTGTTATTTCAGCAGCAGAGATTGAAAAATTTTTCACAGAACACAAAGAGATTTTTAAATTAAATGAAGCATTGGTTAAATTTAGATATATCTATTTCGGGAATGACATATTGAATCCGAAAGAGATGATATCCTTATTTAAGGATGACGAGAGTACTTCAGATCAAGAATTGGTAAAACAAGAATTGCAATTGAAATCACTTAGTTTAAATGATTCAATTTGGATTAAATATGACGATATAATCAGAACAGCACCTTATTTAAAATCTATTGCTAAAAAAACATTTTTACAAAAGAAAAAATTTATCCAAAAAAAGGATTCAATAGGAGTCTATTTAGTAAAAATTAAAGATGTATTATTGCGGAATGAAATAGCTCCAAAAAGTTATGCATTACCGACAATAAAGCAACTAATTTTACACAAAAGAAAATTAAAATTATTAAATAAAATTGAAGAAACAATTACCCAAGATGCAATTAAAAATAAAGAATTTCAAATTTACTAAAATGCTAAAAATATATACTGTACTTACATTTTTATGTTTCTCTTTTACCTTACAAGCTCAAGATTCAATACAGGCCAATACCAGAGTTAAACTAGATGGTGTTGCTGCTGTGATAGGTAAAAACATTGTGTTAGATTCTGAAATCATAGCCTATAAATTTGAATTGGAACAACAAAGTGAAGGAAAAGTAGAAGTTTCTAATTGTGAAATATTAGAACAAATAATGGACAGAAAATTATTATCACATCATGCTATTGTAGACAGTTTAGTAGTTACTGAGGCAGATGTTCAAGGTAGAGTTGAGCAGAAAATAGCTTATTTTTTACAGCAGTTAGGTTCAGAAGAAAAACTATATAGCTTTTACGGATTTAATGATATGGCTGATTTGCGAAAAGAATTTATTGAAATTGAAAAAGAATCCACGTTAGTTCAGAAAATGCAACAAAAACTAACTGATGAAGTTGATGTGACCCCTGAAGAAGTTAGAAATTATTACAGAAGTTTAGAAGAGAAGAATAACTTACCGGAAATTGGTGCAGAAATTGAGTTACAACAGATTGTTTTATATGCGAAGCCTTCTGAAGCTGAAGATAAGAGAGTGTTAAATCGACTTAAAGAGATAAGACAGCAGGTACTTGATGGAGGGAATTTTAAAATGAAAGCAATTTTGTATTCTGAAGACCCAGGAGTTGCTCAAAATAGCGGTTTCTATACAATTACAAGAGAAAGTGAATTTGTTACAGAATTTAAAGAAGCTGCCTTTAGTTTAGATGAAGGGGATATATCTGAGCCATTTAAATCAGATTTCGGATATCATATTTTAATGGTTGAAAAGGTTAAAGGAAAACAAAGAGATACAAGACATATATTGATGCAGCCTGAAGTGACTCAAGAGCAGCAAGATAAAATAAAAGATTCTTTAGTTAAGATTCGAAAAGATATTCTTACCCTAAAGATGTCTTTTAGTGAGGGTGTAAAAAAACATTCTGGTGAAAAAGAAACAAAAGCAAATAAAGGTTTATTAATGAACCCTGAGACAAACGATTCAAAATTTGATTTAACCAGAATGGATCCTACTTTATATGCTAGAGTCAGTGCCTTGAAAAAAGGTGAGGTAACCGATGTTTATTTTGATGAAAATCGTGAAGGAGAAAAAATGTACAAGATTATTTTAATGAAATCTAGAACTGATGCTCATGTTGCTGATTTGGTTAAGGATTATGTTAAAATTCAGAGTCTAGCTTTACAGAAAAAGAAAGAAGAAACTATTGAGAAATGGGCAAAGGATAATATTGAAGATACGTATATCAATATTAATAATGAGTATGGCAAATGTAAATTCAAAAATAAGTGGATGAAGAATTAGTCTAGTTATTTGCCTAGATTCGTTTAATAGTATAGAAATATAAATAATGATTTATGTCTGATGTAATTGCTGTTGAAAACTTAGTAAAGAAATATAAAGACCTAAAGCAAGAGGTAGGTAAAATTATTATTGGTCAACATGATGCAATTGACCATGTATTACTTTCTATATTTTGCGGAGGACATTCATTGTTAATTGGCGTTCCTGGGTTGGCAAAAACCTTATTGGTAAATACGATATCTGAAACCTTAGGCTTAAATTTTAAAAGAATACAATTCACACCAGATTTAATGCCTTCTGATATAATTGGAAGTGAGATACTAGATGAAAGCCGTCATTTTAAATTTATTAAAGGGCCTATTTTTTCTAATATTGTTTTAGCTGATGAGATTAATAGAACACCTCCTAAAACTCAAGCTGCTTTATTAGAGGCCATGCAAGAAAAATCGGTTACAGTAGCTGGTCATCAATACAAATTAGACCCTCCGTTTTTTGTTTTAGCAACTCAAAATCCTATTGAGCAAGAAGGGACATACCCTTTACCAGAAGCACAATTGGATCGATTTATGTTTTCCATCTTTTTAGATTATCCATCATATGAGGAAGAGATAGATATTGTAAAAAGTACAACTACTGATGAGGTAAAACAAATCAATTCTATTTTTTCTGCTCAAGAAATTTTAGACATTCAGCATTTAATTAGAAGAATACCTGTAGCTGATAATGTGGTAGAGTATGCCGTAAGTTTAGTAGCTAAAACAAGGCCTAATTCTGAAAAAGCAACACAAATTGTTAATGATTATATTGATTGGGGAGCAGGGCCAAGAGCGTCTCAAAATTTAATTATAGCGGCTAAAGGCTATGCGGCAATACGAGGGAAGTTCTCTCCAGATATAGAAGATGTACAAGCTGTTTCATTGGCTATTTTAAGACATCGTATTGTAAAAAACTACAAAGCAGAAGCTGAGGGGGTTACTGAAGAACAGATCATTAAAGAATTATTCTAAGGCTCTTAGATGATTTATAATATTTTTATTGTAAGACAGCACTCCAAGTACCATCAGGGTCAA
>CAYRZY010000044.1:0-1712 GCA_964428855.1 uncultured Flavobacteriaceae bacterium | reverse complement strand
TTTGAAATTACTTTTCCACTTATTTTCATAGATGTGAATGTGATTTCAGCAGTTGCTTCTGTAGTATTAATATTTGCGTTTGAGATTACTTCAGTATCATCGCTACTACAATTGACAATAAAAAAAGTTAATATCAAAAATATAATACTTTTAAAGAGTGGTTTTTTCATTTTGAATAGTTTAAGTTTTCTTAAAAAGATTAGTACAACTTTAAACGTAAAATTTATTGTTTTAGTATTCCTGAGATTGTTTTTTGTATAGTTAAACTATGTGATATTCTGGTTGTTAGATTGAGAAAAAATATGTAAATTTGCACTCCTTTTTAGCGAATACAGATTAGAAAAAGGATTTATTAGAGAAAATAATTTTAACTCTTTGATTAGTATTATTGTTAATAATCTGAATATTAATCAAATACAAATTTTATAGGCAGAATGTCTAAACTACAAGAAAAAATAGATTTATACACAGGCGAAGTAGAAAAATTAGGTCTTAAACTAGATAAAGACTTATTAGCAAGTGTAACCAAAGGATTAGGTCCGTCAATTTACAAAGCAGATGCTGAAAAAGTTTCAAGTTCTGATACAAAAGAATTAGAAACTGTTAAAAAGAATTTCTTAATCAAAAAATTAGGTTTAGAAGATTCTCCAAAACTAGATGAAGCTATTGTTAAAGCTATTAAAACTATTGGGTCTTCAAACAGAAATAAATATAGAGCAATTTTTTATACAATTTTAGTTGAAGAGCTAGGTACTCAATCTGTATATACTACAGAAAAGAAAGAGGAAGTGAAAAAAGAAATTGTTAAGGCTCCTAAAACAGAGAAGAAAGAGATTGAGGTTGAAGAAGTAAAAGCTGCTGTTGTAAAGAAAGAATCACCAAAGAAAGAGAAAAAAGAGAAAAAGGAATATAAGAAAGAGGTGAAAGAAACTATTGTTGAAGAAAAATCTGAAAAAGTTGAAGTAAAAGAAGAGTTTAAAGCTGAAAACACTCAAGAATTTTTAGATAATTTTGATTGGCATAAATACGAAGAAGGAATAGAAGTTGTTGATGAAGCAAAGTTAAAAGCTTTTGATAAAGCTCTAGAAGGTATTGTTGGTTTTGTTGAAGAGCATCAAGTAATTGATGGTACTGTAACAAGAATGACAGACCGCGAAGCTATTATCGATATCAACTCTAAATCTGAAGGTGTTATATCATTAAATGAATTTAGATACAATCCTAGTTTAGCAGTAGGTGATACTGTTGAGGTATTGGTAGATAAAAGAGAAGATAGTACTGGTCAATTAGTGTTATCTCATAGAAAAGCAAGAGTTATTAAGGCTTGGGAAAGAGTTAATAAAGCTCATGAAACTCAAGAAGTAGTAAACGGTTTTATCAAGTGTAGAACTAAAGGAGGTATGATTGTAGATGTTTTCGGAATTGAAGCTTTCTTACCAGGTTCTCAAATTGATGTAAAACCAATCAGGGATTACGATCAGTATGTTAATAAAACCATGGAATTCAAAGTTGTTAAGATCAACCACGAATTCAAGAACGTAGTTGTTTCACATAAAGCTCTGATCGAAGCTGACCTTGCTGAACAGAAAAAAGAGATCATCAGCCAGTTAGAAAAAGGACAGGTACTTGAAGGTGTTGTGAAAAACATTACTTCTTACGGTGTATTTGTTGATTTAGGTGGTGTAGACGGATTAATTCACATTACTGACCTT
>CAYRZY010000043.1:7609-16327 GCA_964428855.1 uncultured Flavobacteriaceae bacterium | reverse complement strand
GATAATTCAATCTTTGCTTTTTCAGCAGCTTCTTTTAAACGTTGTAAAGCCATTGGATCTTTACGAAGATCAATATTTTCTTCTTTTTTAAACTCATCAGCTAACCAGTCGATAATTACATGGTCAAAATCATCACCTCCTAAATGCGTATCTCCGTTGGTTGATAACACTTCAAAAACACCATCTCCAATTTCTAATACAGAAATATCAAAAGTACCTCCACCTAAATCGTAAACGGCTATTTTTTTATCTTCACCAGACTTATCTAATCCGTAAGCCAATGCTGCTGCAGTAGGCTCATTGATAATTCTACTTACTTTTAAACCTGCAATTTCACCTGCTTCTTTTGTAGCTTGACGTTGTGCATCATTAAAATATGCAGGTACTGTAATTACTGCTTCTTTTACATCATGACCTAAGTAGTCTTCAGCCGTTTTTTTCATTTTTTGCAATACCATTGCAGAAATTTCTTGTGGCGTATATAATTTACCATCAATATCAACACGTGGTGTATTGTTATCACCTTTTACTACTTTATAAGATACTCTTTCTGCTTCTTTTTTACATTCAGAAAATTTATTACCCATAAATCTTTTGATAGAAGAAATGGTTTTTGTTGGATTAGTAACTGCCTGACGTTTTGCAGGATCACCAACTTTACGTTCACCACCTTCAACAAATGCTACAATAGAAGGCGTTGTTCTTTTTCCTTCTGCATTAGGGATTACTACCGGCTCGTTACCTTCCATTACAGAAACACACGAGTTGGTTGTACCTAAATCTATACCTATTATTTTACTCATAATTTATATTTTTATTTTTTTGACTTCGTTTTTATTACTGTTGTGTAATAGTCAATCATTATGCCATTAGAGTTTTTATTGAGTTTTGTCAGGAAAGAAGGAGTTAAAATGACATTGTGGCAGAAAAAGGCCAGCGTTCAGTTGGCAGTAAGCAGTTGCAGTAAGCGATTGACTGTTGAAGAAAAGGTACAAAGTATTAAGAAATCAACTTGTCTAAGTCTCCTCCTGTTAAATGCTTTACATTCTTGGTTATTTTTTCAATAGCCCAGTTCCACCATTGTAATGCTAAAAGTTGTTCAATTTTCTCTTTTGGAAATCGTTTTTTAATTTCTTTTGAAGGATTACCTCCAACTATTGTATAAGATGCAACATCTTTAGTGACATTGGTATTGGAAGCTATAATTGCTCCGTCTCCTATTTTTATTCCTGGCATAATTGTAACATTATAACCGAGCCAAACATCATTACCGATAACTGTATCTCCTTTTGTAGGGTAATTTTTTCCATCCATAGCAGGTGACCAATCTTCTCCAAAAATTGCAAACGGATATGAACTAATCGACTCCGTTAAATGATTGGCACCGTTCATAATAAAAGTTACGTTTGAAGCTATCATACAAAATTTGCCAATGATTAATTGATCACCAATAAAATCAAAATGATATTTTACATTCTTTTCAAAATTAGCTACATCTTCAAAATCATCGTAATAAGTATAATCTCCAATACTAATATTAGGATTGGTAATTACATTCTTCAAAAAACAAAGTCTATCATAATTTTTTATTGGAAATTTTAGGTCTTTCTTTGGGGTTTTCATTCGTTATTAATTTAAATAAGTGCCAAAAACTACCTTGTAAACACTAATTCTGTTTCAGTAGAAAGATTGTTATCAAAAGCATAACCATCTACATTAAATCCTTTTAAACCTTCTACAACTTCAATGTTATTGTCAATGATATAACGCACCATCATCCCTCTTGCCTTTTTTGCAAAAAAGGCGATTACTTTCAGTTTACCACCTTTATAATCTTTAAAAACAGGTGTAATCACAGGCACTTTTAACAATTTTGGTTGTACTACTTTAAAATATTCATTACTTGCTAGATTGATAAAAGGTTCTTTATCTTTTAGTTCTTCATTTAATGCATCTGTAATAGTAGTATCCCAAAATTTATAGAGGTTGTCTTTAGTGCCAACTTTTAGCTTTGTTCCCATTTCTAAGCGGTAGGCTTGCATTAAATCCAACGGTTTTAACAAACCATATTGCCCAGAAAGTATCCGTAACTTACTTTGTAACTGATCTATTTTATTTAAGGGAATAGAATATGCATCTAAACCTTCATAAACCGTCCCTTTAAAAGCATACATGGCTTGGCGTGAATTTTCAGTGGTAAAAGGCAAAGACCATTGTTGATTTCGTTCAAAATTCAACTGCCCTAAATTATCAGAAATATGCATAAGTTCAGACAATTTCTTGGCACTTCTCTTTTTCAAGACAGTACTTATTTTTTGGGCCTGCTCTAAAAAAATAGCTTGTGTAAATGTATCAGTTGGTAATTCTGACTCAAAATCTAATGACTTGGCAGGTGATATTACTATTTTCATTCGTTCCTATTGATATATTGTTAATCGATGGTAAAGATACAATTCGAAAAAATAGCAATCTGTATTCTATAGTAGAAATTAAATTCTCTTGACTTTCTCACTAAAAAAGACTAGCTTCGTTTACCTTGTGCTGTCTCAAAACTTTAGAAATTTCAGTATTAAAACGGAATAATATTCATTATATGATCGCCAATAAGACAACACTTATGACAAAATTGAATACTTTTTTTAAACTTTTGATAGTAACCATTATAGTCATTATGCAATCCTGTAACTCAAAGGTCGAAAGAGTCGATGGATTTACGGTTAATGGAAATATTAATAATGCTAATAATGGAAAAGTTTTATTAGCAAAATTAGATTTAAATA
This sequence comes from uncultured Flavobacteriaceae bacterium, assembly GCA_964428855.1. GTDB lineage: Bacteria > Bacteroidota > Bacteroidia > Flavobacteriales > Flavobacteriaceae > Aureibaculum. The sequence continues at coordinate 13,547 of CAYRZY010000043.1, read as the reverse complement.
CTAATGAACAAGTTAATATTGATTCAACAGAAATTATAGATGGAAAATTCACTTTTAAAGGAAAAATTGAAAGTCCATATTTGCACACTATTTTCTTTAATGACAATAAAGACAAAATTAATTTCTTTCTAGAAAATAGTGAGATAACTGTTTTAGGTGATCTAATAAATTTAAAAAACTCTAAAATAATTGGGTCAAGAGAAGATAGTTTGTTTCATTCTTTTAATATTGATGATATTTTTGATCGAAAAAAAGGGATGGAAATAATGCTTAAATATCCAGACTATTCCTTTGCTGCTTTTACAGCATATTATCAATTTCAAATTCATAATATTCATTCAGATACATTAGATATTATAATGAATAGTTTTAACGAATCTGTAAATCAATCAATCTATTTTGAACATTTAAGCAACTTATATAATACAATAAAGAAAGTTGCAATCTCTCAACCTGCTCCGAGCTTTTCAATTCCTGACACAGCAGGAAAAATTATTAAACTCGATGATTTTAAGGGGAAATACGTTCTTATTGATTTTTGGGCTTCTTGGTGTGCTCCTTGTAGAGCGGCTAACCCTAAACTAATTGAAGTTTATAACCAATTTTCTAAAAAAAACTTTACAATTGTCGGAATTTCAGTTGATAAAAATGAAAAACGATGGAAAAAAGCTATTGAATCTGATAAATTACCTTGGGTTAATTTATCTAACTTAAAAGGTTGGGACAAAGTTTCTGATAATTATGGAGTAAAAGCCGTTCCACAAAACTTTCTACTAAACCCTGACGGAAAAATAATTGACAAAAATATTGAACCAGAAGCTATGATTGAAAGGCTTAATCAGTTATTACCGCCTGAATAGCCTTGAATCAATCTTATTCAATATGGCAAACAAAACATCTATTTCACTCAACTACTTTTTGATACACATTCCAGCTTGTAAATTGACTTAGTGTGGTGTTTGAAGGAAATGGCAAAGCCAGTACTTCATCCAAATTTTCAACTTTTTGTTTATACAATGAAATAAAATCACTTGTAATATTCTTTACAAATAGCACATACGTTATTTCACCTTTTTTGCCAATCCAACGGTTGTCTTTTGCTATAAAAGTGTCTATTTCAATGACATACTCCATAGGTACAGTACCTGCCATTCTATACTTAATCTCTTTGGCAGTCACCGTATAAAAAACTTATTGTTCTTTACCTTCACCCATACTAAATTTACGAGTCAAAGTGTCTTGAAAATGTATCGAATCATTTAAAGATGATGTTTTATTTCTGATGTAGGCATATCATTAATTCCACCATTATTAAATATCAAAAGGCTTAATTAAGACTAAGCCTAGACTATAACTAAAGATTGTATTCATTATGTTGTTTTAAATTAATTGAAGCCCAAATTTACATCTTCTTTTTAAAACTATCATGACAGTACCCTATAGTGTTTCTACTAAATTTTAATATATTTACCACTTATCAAACTAGAAATATCATTCCCAATTAAATAAATACACATGAAATTATCAAAACTGGCATTAATAATAAATATCATTCTATTGATATTTATGAATAAAATTCAGGCTCAATATGATAATCATATCTTACCCCAATTTCCTGATGAGTGGAATTCTCAATGGATTACACATCCTGATATTGATAAAACAGCTTATGGATTGATCCATTTTAGGAATACAATTCAATTAGACAGCAAACCTGAAAAATTTATTATTCATGTAAGTGGAGATAATCGTTATCGATTATACATCAACGGAAAAGAAGTGTGTTATGGCCCACAAGCTGGCGATGTGCGTCATTGGCGTTATGAAACATTAGATGTAGCTTCTTTTCTTCAAAAAGGGAAAAACACCATTGCTGCTGAAGTAATGAATTGGGGAATTGAACGTAGCCATGCTTTGATATCATACAAAACCGGATTCCTAATTCAAGGGAATTCTAAAAAAGAACAACTCATTAATACTGATTCTTGGAGCACATGGAAAGTATTGAAAAATGAAGGCGTACACGAAAAAACAGTCTTTTGGCGTCGTGGTGGTGAAATTGTTGGTGGTTTTTATGCTGCAAATCCTACGGATATGATTGAAGCTGAAAATTATCCTTGGGGATGGAAAAATGCTGATTTTGATGATGGCAAATGGAAAAAAGCAGCTGAAATTTTCTCACAACCAAAAATATCAGCAGGCTGGGGACACGGATGGATCCTGCAACCACGAACAACTGCCATACAAACCAATACGAAAGAACCTTTTACCAAAGTTGCCAGATCTGACGTAAAAGCCATCGGTAAAAAGTTTGCTTTTGGTACAAAAGCACTTGAAATTCCTGCCAATTCAAAACGCACTATTCTTATCGATCAGGGTTATGTAACGCTTGGTTATCCTAAATTACATCTTTCTCAAGGAAAAGATACTCAGATTAAAATCAAGTATTCTGAGGCGATGTACGATGCCAACAATCAAAAAGGAAATCGTAATGATTTAGAAGGCAAAGTCATTAAGGGGATTAGTGATCTCTATGTATTGGACGGTGGTAAAAACAGAGTTTTTCAACCGATCTGGTTTAGAGCTTTTAGATTTATTCAATTAGAAATTGAAACCAAAGAGCAACCACTTATTATTGAGGATTATTACAATATTTATTCTGATACTGCTTTCCCTGTAAAGGCATCTTTTGAAACTAAGAATCCACTTTTTAAAGAAGTTTTAGATCTTTGTTGGCATACGCTAAAAATTTGTGCTCAAGACAATTTAATGAGTGATGCGTATTATGAGCAAATGCAATATGTTGGTGATTTACGACCACATTTAAAAGGCTGGACAGCACTAACTGGCGATCTCACTTATTTTAAAAGTGCCATGGAACAGTTTAACAATTCGCGTTTGCCAGATGGTAATATTACAAGTTGTTATCCGCTAAAAGCGACATTTGTACATCCAACATATTCACTAATGTGGATTGACATGCTACACGATTTGATGCTCTTAGAAGGCGATAAAAAATTACTAGAATCATATACAGGAGAAATACAAGAAGTATTTGATTATTACGAATCGTTAATCAATGAAAACGGATTGGTAGGTAAATCGGAATACCAAATGTTTATTGACTGGTACTTACCTAAAGGAGGAAATTCTGAAGTCAATAAAGATGGAAATTCAGCAATCTTAACACTTAATTATGCTTATACACTTCAGAATGCAGCAAATATCATGGACTGGCTAGGCTATCGTGCAAAAGCAAAAACATATAGAGATCAAGGGCTAAAATTTGCAGAAGTTACTCGAAAATTATGTTTTGACACCGAGAAAGGAGTTTATGCAGATGATCCTGAAAAAACATATTATGACCAACGTGCTAGTGTTTTAGCAGTGCTATGTGGTGCACATTCTAAAAAGGAGAGTGAGATTTTAATGCAAACGCTATTAGATGACACTACGCATTTTGATAGTGAAGCCAATCTCTTTTATCTTTTCTATCTTTTTGAAGCTATGGAAAAAACCAATGTGGGCGATTTCACCAAAGAATTACAACCTTGGAAGGATATCATAAACATGGGAATGTCTGGTACACCAGAAAAACGAATTGAGCAACATCCTCGTTCAGAAATTCATCCTTGGACTGCACATCCTGTTTATTTTTACTTTAGTATAGTTGCAGGAATCAAACCTACCAGTGCCGGATTTAAAACTGTTGAAATAGCTCCAAACTTAGGCGAATTAAAAAGTTTAAAGACAACCTACCCAACTATTAATGGGAATATTTCTTTAGAGTTGAATTTGGATAAAAAAGGAAAACTTAGCGGACAGGTTACACTTCCAAAAGGAACTACAGGTGAGTTTAAATGGCTAGGAAATACTATTGAATTGAAATCGGGTACAAATGATTTGTTATATTCTAAAAAACTTTCTTTTACAAAAATGTAGCAATGCAACAAAAATTTAAGCTTTCAACGGTACAGCTTGGTGATTATACCATTTTACAACTTTGCCATACTGAATACGACATCTCTTTCTCAATTATTCCTGAATTAGGAGGGAGTTTAAATGCTTTCACCTTAAAGGGACAAGAGATTTTGGTAGCTGCAACGACGCTTAAGGAAATAGAAAATTTAACTATTGACGCTTTTGCTGGAGCTCAATTATTTCCTTATCCTAATCGGATAAAAAATGGCAAATATACAATTGGTGGTAAAACTTATCAACTTCCAAAGAACGATACCACTTATAATAATTCATTACACGGATTGACCTACAACAAAGCTTTTCAAGTCACTTCAATTGATGAAGACAACGGAATTATCAACTTAAAGTATGAGTACAATTGTGATGATAGAGGCTATCCTTTTCATGTGATGATAGAAAATAGTTTTCAGCTGTCTGAAAATTCCTTAAGCATTACCACTACACTAGAAAACAAAAGCAATCAAACCATACCCATTGGTCATGGATGGCATCCTTACTTTAAAATGGATGGCGGCGTTGACAATGCCTTTTTACAAATTCCAACTACTGAGCATTATAGTCTAGATGAACACATGATTCCGACTGGTAAGACTGCTGATTATGATTTATTTTCAAAATCATCAAAAATAGCAGCAACAAAATTTGACCATTGTTTTAAAATTAAGGACAATAGTGTTTTTACAGCTCAATTAATCAATCCTACAAAAGATCTTACCATCAGTTTACTTACTGAAGGTTATCCTTTTCTGCAAGTTTATATTCCTCCGCAAAGAGATTCCATTGCTTTAGAACCTCAGACTTCTATTCCTGATGCATTTAATAATAAAATAGGTGCTATAGATTTAAAGCCTAATCAAAAAGTGAGTTTTAAGTTTGAAATAGTTGTTGATTAATTCGTTAGTTACTTAAATAGTACAGCTTTACAATAAAAAAGTTATTCCTAAAAAACTGTTTTGGCTGGAAGTTGGAAGCTCGAAGACGGAAAATTTATTTCTTAATTTTATCTTCTTTAATGGGGGAATAATCAGACTTTGTTTCTCCGTTTACAAATAGTTGATTAAAGTAGCATTTTACTCCTGTCGCTATATTCATATCTTCTACATTTTGAATATGAAAATGTAAATGAGGCTCAGATGAATTGCCTGAATTACCACAAAGCCCTAAAAGCTCTCCTTGCTTTACTTTCTGTCCTTGTTTCACGTTAATTGAGTGTTGCTTAAAATGAGCAAAAAACAAATATTCTTTATTGCCTGTTTTTATAATCACCGTATTCCCTGGAACATAAATTGGATTTAGCTCTCCTGGCTTATTGTCTTTTACTCCGTCTACCACTAACACCACCTCTCCATCACATGGTGCAACAAGCTCTTTTCCGAAAGCATAATAATCTTCATTGATTTCACCATCAGTTCTATATGATTTTCCTGTTTCATTTTTAATCAAAAAATCAAAGGCATTTTTTTGAGCTCTACTCTCTACATGATAATTTAATTCTTTAGTATCTCCTCCCCAAACCGTAGTCCATTCGCCTTTAAAAGGGAGGCTGAGCTTAGTTATATTTCTTTCAATTTCAGGTAATTCTTCAACAATATCGAATCCGTTTATTTTTGAGTGTTCATCAATAGAAATATTTAAAGTTAAAGTGTCTTTTTCAAATTTAGTTTTATATGAAGCAAAATTTCTTTTTTTAAATCTTAAAAAATCTTTAGAAATAATTTTCCCAACATCTGATTTTAAATCTGTCATATACTCATTGGTTTCAACTAAAGGCAATGCCTGTTGCATTTCAGTTGAAAACATTAAGAATATTGCTTTGTAATTATTTTTATTATAATTTTCTACAAACTTATCTGTTACAATTTTATTTGCTAATGTTTCAGTTTGTGCTGACAAACTATTTACCATCAAAGCAAATAGTACAACTACTAAATATTTTATTATAAAATTCATTGACATT
>CAYRZY010000043.1:0-7509 GCA_964428855.1 uncultured Flavobacteriaceae bacterium | reverse complement strand
CATCAAAGCAAATAGTACAACTACTAAATATTTTATTATAAAATTCATTGACATTAAAAAATATGATACGTCAAACCCAACATAAAATTACCTTTAGGCATCTGTACCAAATTGGTTTCAGTATATTCTGTATTAAAAATATTATTAGCCTGAATTGAAAGCTCTAATTTATTAAAAGTCGCTCTAAGCTTAGCATCTAATATATTATAAGTTTCTCCGTTGGTTCGTTCTACGAATCTAAAACTAATACTTTGGTCTAAAAATGACCAAAACTTTGTATGGATACTTGACGTAAATTGATGTTTTATACTATTTAGTGAATACCTCGTAAATGCTACATTTACATCTTTAATATCATCTTCAATAAAATTATAACCTAATTGTAATCGCTGTGCAAACTCTTCTATTTTGAAATTATAATGTATTGAAGTTTCAAAGCCTTTGGTAGTAACATTACTAAAATTTCTAGTTTGCCATTTGTCAGCATCATTGTCTTTAGTCCAATCAATTAAATCGTCTGAATCTCTATTAAAAACAGCAACATTCAATTGAAATTCTGGTGTATTATACTTAAATCCTATTTCTTCTGACAAGGCTGATTCTGGCTTTAAATCAGGATTCCCAAGTGTGGTCGGCCCCACATAATATAAATCTGTAAAAGTAGGTACACGGTAGGTATATCCAATATTTCCGTAAATTTTCATCTTCTCAGAAATGGAAAAACCAACATCCAAGCCTGGAAAAGCCTTGGTGTCAAAATCAGAATAATAACTAACCGCTACACCTGGCGTTAGATCTAACCGCTCCCCTATTTCAAAACGATGTTCTAAAAATGCAGTAACAATCGTTCTTTCTCGATGCCCTAGGTTTCCACTCGCTAAAAACACCTTGTTAAAATCTATCCCAAATCCTGTTTTTCCTAAATCTGAGCTCAACAGCATATTTGTTTCTGCTGCCAATTTATTTGAAATATGAAAATTTCTAAAAAAGGCAGGGTCATGCCTTAAAAACAGATACATATCTTGATTTCTTCTCCAATAAACTCTAGGTTTTATTTCTAAATTTTTAAACTGATAAGTTGTAGACAATGCCAACACACTGGTTTGTGTTTCTTCGTATTGATCAATAAACTTCGGACTCGCATAAAACCCATTTGCTCCAAATTTATGCTCATTAAAAGTAGCTAGAAATTGATACTTTTTAAGGTTTGTTTTTAAAAATAGAGATGTATTGTCAAAATCAGTATTAAATCGATATCCGTCAGATTTTTGCTTTGCTATATGCACTTGAACATTTCCGTCTTTAAATACTTCTGTATAGCCAATACTTCCTTTTAAATTTTGATAAGAGCCATAATTGATACTCGCATCTAATTGATCTTTTGTTGCTCTTTTTGTCACAATATTGATCGCTCCCGCAAAAGCATTTTGTCCGAATACCCGAGCCGCAGGCCCTTTAATTATTTCTATTCGTTCAATATTATCTAATGATAAAATTGCATTCATGGTGTGATGCCCTGTTTGAGCGTCATCCATTTTAATGCCATCAATCAACAAAAGAGTTTGATCAAAATTACCACCTCGTATGTACAAATCAGATTGTGTACCATCAACACCTCGTCTTCTCACATCAATTCCTGTTACCTGCTGTAAAATATCAGTGACTGTTGTGGCTGTAGAATTTTTAATCTCATTCGCCGTAATTAAAGTAATCGTTCTAGATGTTTTAAAGGATGGTAATGATATTCTATTGGTAGAAATCAATACTTCTTCAAGCTTTATAGTATCATTTTGTGCACTACAAACTGTACTGATAAAAAGCACGAACAGTAGGGTGAAATTATTTTTTTTCATTGCCGTAAATATATTAAGAAGCATTTTAAATTTGATTACGTTCAAACAAAAATTATGAAAAAGCTCCATCAACACTAATTACAGCTCCACTAATATAAGAAGCTTCATCTGAAGCTAAAAAAAGATAGGTATTTGCAATATCTTCTGGTGTGCCTAATCTATTTAACGGAGACCGACTCTTCATGAGTTCTACCACTTTTTCAGGAATTGTTTTCACCATATCAGTAGCAATAAAACCTGGTGCAACAGCATTGACTGTAATACTATACTTCCCTAATTCTTTGGCTAGAGATTTTGTAAAACCTATCAATCCTGCTTTACTAGCGGCATAATTAGTTTGTCCGAAATTACCATGCAACCCAACTACCGATGAAGTATTTACAATTCTGCCATAACTATTGGTAATCATATAAGGCGAAACGGCTTTGGTACACGTAAAAACACCTGTCAAATTAACATCTATTACCTGTTGCCATTGTTCAATTGTCATTTTAGCCAAAGTCGCATCACGAGTAATTCCTGCATTATTGATTAAAATATCTATTCTGCCATATTTTTCTGCAACAACTTTAGCCATATTATTAGTTGCATCTACATCAGTTGTATCTAACACATAGGCTTCACCATTGTAATTTTCAGATTTAAGTTCTGCCAATGTTTCAGTACATTTTTCTTTATTGATATCACAAATAATAACTGTAGCTCCTTCACTAGCAAACTTAAAAGAAGTTGCTTTACCAATACCTGAAGCCCCACCAGTTATAATCGCTATTTTATTTTTCAGTCTCTTCATAAAGCAAATATATACAATACAATCTTGATAATTTAAAAGAATAATATTACTTTTATAGGCATGTTTGCACTTGTTGATTGTAATAATTTTTATGCTTCTTGTGAGCGAGTTTTTAATCCGAATCTCTGTAATAAACCTATTGCAATTCTCTCAAATAATGACGGTTGTGTAATTTCAAGAAGTGATGAGGCAAAAGCGATCGGATTACCGATGGGAGCTCCTGCATTTAAGTACAAACAATTTTTTAAAGAGCATCAAATACAGGTGCTTTCTTCTAATTATCCGTTATATGGAGACATGAGCACTCGAGTCATGTCTATTTTACAGCAATTTACTCCAGACATTGAAGTGTATAGTATTGATGAGGCTTTTTTACAGTTCAAAGGCTTTGATAATTATGATTTTTCCCTTTACGGGGATAAAATAAAACAACGTATTTTAAAGTGGACTGGCATTCCTACCTCTGTAGGGATCGCTCCTACCAAAGCGTTGTCAAAAGTCGCCAATAAAATTGCACGTAAATTTCCTGAGCAAACCAATGGCGTCTTTATTATTGATTCTGACAAAAAAAGGATAAAGGCATTGAAATGGATTAAAATTGAAGATGTTTGGGGAATCGGTAGAAGATTACAAAAACGCTTAGAAATCAAAAACATTAACACTGCTTACGACTTCATCCAATTGCCAGATGAGTGGATTCGTAAGAATTTTTCCATTGTTGAATGGAAACTTAAAAAAGAGTTAGAAGGTATCCCTATGTTAGCCTTAGAAACTCCAAAAACAAAAAAATCAATTGCCACCACACGTAGTTTCGAAACTACATTTTCTGATCTAGATAATATCAAAGAACGTGTATCAACTTTTGCGACAAGTTGTGCTGAAAAATTACGTAAACAAAATTCTAGCTGTCACATGATACTTGTATTATTAAGTAGTGACCGTCATAAAAAGGATTCGCCTCAACATAGAACCAGTACATCTGTAGTATTGTCATATCCAACAGATTCTAGTTTGGTTATTAGTAATGCGGCTATACATGCTGTAGCTTCAATTTTCAAAAAAGGTATCAAGTACAAACGAGCTGGCGTAATTGTCACTGGCTTAGTACCCACTGATAATTACCAATTGAATTTATTTCTCAATGAGAATCCGAAACACAAACCGCTAATGGCTGTTTTTGACAATTTAAACACTAAATTTGGTGACTATAAAATAAAAATTGCCAATCAAGATTTAAACCGTACTTGGAAAATGCGTCAAGAACATTTATCACCAAGATACACCACCGATATTAATGAAATTATTAGAATAAAGTAATGAAATTACAACTATCAAAACCCCTTACATTCTACACACCAGAAATAGATACCGATACTACAGGAGCAATTTTTGTTGATACAGGTATTTCAGCAGGGTTTCCTTCGCCAGCAGACGATTTTAAACAACAGCAAATTAATTTAGACAAAGAGCTTATTAAAAACAAAGAAGCCACTTTTTTTGCTCGTGTTAGCGGACAGTCAATGGTCGATGCTGGTTTAGATGACAATGATTTATTGGTAGTTGACAGAAGTTTAGAACCAGCACATAATAAAATTGCAGTGTGTTTTATTGATGGTGAATTTACCGTAAAACGTTTAAAAATTAAAGCGGATGGGCTTTGGCTACAACCCGAAAATTCTGATTACAAACCTATAAAAGTTACTGAAGAAAATAATTTTGTGATTTGGGGAATTGTAACGAGTGTGATTAAGAAAGTCTAAAACTCAAGACTTGTATTTCTTTCTTAACTCTTCCATATTTAAGCGTCTATAATCATTACGTCTTGTCGCATCTAGCACATAAATATTTAATTGGTCAGCAATTTCAAAAGCGGTTTTAAAAGCTTTCTCTCGCCCCCAAATTTTAAAAATATCGATGTATTTATTTCTATCGTACCATAAGTTTAAAGTGAATCTGTATTTCGAATCTATTCCTACTACTGAAATATAATTTAAAGAAGGTAAGTCTTGCCATTCACCAATTTTAAAGGGGCCTACTGATAATTGACTTTTGAATTTTTTGTTTTCTAAATCAAAAAACAAAGTGCGTTTTTGAGAAAAGCTAATACCCCCAAATGTAAAAATAGCAATCAATTCCAACATTCCTATGCGTCCTTCAATCACAGATTCTTCCATAGAAAATTCTATATTAGAAAATGATTTGACTACAAAAAAAATAGCAATGGTAAAAAACAAAGCTGCCAATATCAACAATATAATGGGCTTGTCTTTAGATGAAATTATGACTATTTCTTTTTTCATAGAAAGTATATCTCCTTAAAAATAAGCAAAAAATAAGAGTTTTGAATTATATAACTTTAAATAAATTTCTAAAAACTTCTGAAGGGTTTTAAAGCTATTGCTGAAGTTTCTCTTTTCTGTCAAAAAGAAGTGTTAAGTGCATATAAGAAATGCATAAAAAGACTCCTAAATAAGCAATAAATAACAACCACATTACAGAAATTGAAAGCCATTGAGACAATTGTGCTGGAAAAATAAGAATAGCTTCAGAAAAAAGAACCGTAAAACCATAAATATACCATAGTGATGGCTTCATCCTTTGAACTACATTTATCCAAAGAAACGGAATGTACATTCCTAAAAACAATAGATGCAACCAAGCAATTAACATAAACCGACTCTCCACCACCAAATTTGCAATACTCGGTATCGTGCCAGCTATATTTATCAAGCCAATAAAAAGAATGATATAATACATATTTTTATACGACTGCTGTACATTTTTAAAAGCATCCTTAAAACTTAAAAGCACAATGAAAAGTAATAATGAACCTAACCCTCCTAGAACTTGAATGCTCCAATGGTCAAAACTATAATCTAAAGAATGTGCAAATAACAAAAGTAAACTAACAGCTATAAGTAGTCGTTGCTTTCGTGTAATAATTGCAGTCGTTTTTTGCAATAAGAGTGCCAACATCCATACATAAAAAACACCGAAATATTGAAAGTGTAAATAAAAGAATATGGCTTGCTGATACCATGAAGATTCTTGCATTTCAAACACCATTAAAGGCCCTAACATATAAGGCCCTAATGATGACAAAAAATGGAATACAACACCTAATTTAACCAATTGATGAAACCCTTTTTTAGGTTCAATTTTTTTCCACAATCTAATCAACAACACATAACTTAGCCACAAGTGTAGTGTTGAGAACAGTATAGAATAAAAGGCATATCCTTGTACCATAAATACAACTAGCAATATTGCTACACATAGCTGCATTGCGATATAAATAGTATAAGAAATTTTATCAACCCCTTTCGTAAAATTAGCCCATACAAATAATAATAATGCATTGAATAAAAAACCCAATAACATGACATGTGAATGTGAGTGCAATACATTTTTAAAAGGAAAGTTTGAGATTTCTCCAGTATAAGCATAACGCAATACCAATCCGATTAAGGCTCCTAAAAAACCAAAAAGCAGAGGAAATTTTCTCATTTTTTCAATAGAAAACACCTTTTTAACTGATTCCATTATAAATTAAATTCTACATTACAATTTTGACATCTGTATTTATGCTTTGTATAAAAAGGAAGTGATGAAAACAACAAACCAAAAACAAACCAAAATAATGATTTTACATCTTTAATTGTCGAAAACAATTCTATTTTTTCACTATTACAACTTGGGCAATTTATTGAGTTTCCTTCATCATCAATTGAATATTTTTTAATTGATTTAAGCACATCTATAGCTTCTTGTTCTTGATTTGCTAGAACTTTAAGCTTTACACCTCCGATAGCATTACTTACTAAAGGATCTGTATCTATGGTTAAATCATCAAACAGAAAAACTTTAATTCCTTCTGATTCTAAACGCCCTTTGACAATATAAGCTTCAGATGAATATTGAAACACTGCTACTGTTTTAAAGGTTTCGTTCATATACAGTAAAAATAGTAAAATAATTGGTTGTCCCTTTTTATTTCAAAATATATAACAAAAAAAACGCCAAGCAAATTGCTTGGCGTTATAATTATTTATGCTTGTCCCGCTGGTCCAAAACTCATAGGAATTGGCGGTTGTTCATAATCTTTAATTTCACCATGAGCTTTTTCAAACCTACTTACATTCTCAGCCAATGCTTTTGCTAATCGCTTAGCATGTTGTGGCGTTAAAATGATTCTAGATTTAACTTTTGCCTTTGGTGTACCTGGCATGACGTTCACAAAATCAACTACAAATTCAGAAACAGAATGATTGATAATTGCCAAATTTGCATACGTACCTTCAGCAATACTTTCATCCAATTCAATGTTTAATTGGTTGTCTTTTTTCTTGTCTTCTGCCATATCAGTTCAAATTAATTAGCTTCCATTTCTTCAGTAGTACCTACAATCATATTATCATAAATACGCATACCTGTACCTGCTGGAATTCTCTTACCTACAATAACATTTTCTTTCAATCCTTCTAAGGTATCAACTTTACCACTTACCGCAGCTTCATTTAATACTTTAGTTGTCTCTTGGAACGATGCAGCAGAAATAAATGATTTCGTCTGTAACGATGCTCTTGTAATACCTTGTAAGATAGGTTCAGCTGTTGCAGGAACTGCTTCTCTAGCTTCTACTAAATTCTTATCTGCTCTTCTTAAAATTGAATTCTCATCTCTTAATTTACGTGATGAAACTATTTGACCAGCTTTTAATTCTTCTGAATCTCCTGCTTCTTCAACTACTTTCATTCCGTAAATATTATCATTCTCTTCAATAAAGTCATTTTTATGAATCAATTGATTTTCTAAGAAAATAGTATCTCCAGAATCAATAATTTTAACTTTACGCATCATTTG
>CAYRZY010000042.1:0-16385 GCA_964428855.1 uncultured Flavobacteriaceae bacterium | reverse complement strand
AGGCTTGTTATTGCTAGCATCACAGGATTATGACTAAATACGGATATACAATAAATTTATTTACAGACTTTAATTTCCAGGAAATTAAACTAGAAGATATTCACGAATTATCTTCTCAAGAATTCTCTTTCCTATTAGTGATAAAAGTGTCTCTTTGCTTTTTTAGTGTTGGAGCACATATTGTAAAAACAAAGAAGACTTGATGATTGCTAGAGATGAATTACGCTCCAAAAAAATGTCTTAAATCCAGCTAATTTTATCATTGAAAAGTTTATCAAAGGAGAAGAGTTAGCAATAGATTATTATTACGACGATAATGGAAATACTGTATTGCTAAACATTATGCAACACCTCTTTTTCAGATAAAGATACAAATGATAGAGTTTATTCAACCTCAAAAGAAATAATTAACAAAAAAGTTCCAAGTGCTACAAACCATCCTCTCCAAATGAAGAATTCCAAAAACATCATAAATGAAAGTTGGAATTGGTATTTTTTATTCATATTTTCTTTAAGTTTTGTAAAAAAATTAAGACTTATTACATTCTAAATATAAGATTAAACATTCACATATCGAAACTAAGCGAAAGATAAAAATATTCTTATTCTTATTTTGTTACAAAAATATAGTCATTTTTTCATATTTTTACAATTATTATTATAAATAAAAAATACTGAAAAATAATATTCATGAATATTATTTACATTTTTATAAAATTAAAATCAAATGAAAAAATATTTTAGCCTCTTATTTGCAATCTTTTTTTTGACAACAATTCAATGTACAAACAAACAAAAAAAGAAATTTAAAGTCAAAAAAAATGAATTAGAAGTAACTCAGAACTATAGTATTAAGGATTTTAAAAAAGTGCGTAAAATTGACACACATGCTCACATAAATTCTGAAGGTAAAACTATGATTAAATTTGCACGTGAAAATAATTTTAAATTATTGAATATCTCTGTAGACTTCTCTGAATACCCTCCTATCAAAGAACAGCAAATTATTAGAAGGAAGCATTTCAAAGAAGACCCCGATATTATCGCCTTCAGCACAGTTATTTCTTTAAAAGGCTGGGATGACTCGAATTGGTCAATGAAAACTATCGAACAATTAAAAAATGACTTTGAGCTAGGTGCTAATTCAGTAAAAACATGGAAAAATATAGGGATGGAATCTAGAGATAAAGACGGAAATTTAATTACTCTTGATGACCCAAAGTTTGATCCAGTATTCAATTTTATAAAAGATCAAGGTAAGGTCTTAATAAGTCATGCTGGCGAACCTCGTAATTGCTGGTTGCCATTAGATTCAATGACGGTTAATAATGACCGTAACTACTTTAGCAAGAACCCTAAGTACCATATGTATTTACATCCAGAGATGCCTTCTTACGAAGAACAAATTAAGCATAGGGATAATATGCTTGCAAAAAATCCTAATCTCTCCTTTATTGGAGCACATCTGGCTAGTCTTGAATGGAGTGTTGATAAAGTTGCAAATTTTTTAGACCGTTTTCCTAATGCAAATGTTGATTTAGCAGAACGTATTAGCCATTTACAATATCAATCTCAAAGAAACCGAGAAAAAGTTCTCAACTTCTTTATTAAATATCAGGATAGAATTGTGTATGCTACAGATTTTGAAGAAGATGATGAAACTGTTTCTCAAGATTTAAAACAACACATGATGAAAGTCTGGCTAAATGACTGGGAATACTTTATTACAGATAATATGATAACTGTACCTCAATTAGACACACCTGTTATGGGTTTGGCTTTACCAAAAGAAGTTGTAGATAAATTATACCATTTAAATGCCGAAAGATTATTTCCTGATGCATGGGAATAAACATTATAAATCATCTTTTAATTAAGTGATTTAATAATCCTTTTCCTCTCTTTAGTATAGAAAATTGCTTGACTACTGAAACATATGCACTTATGAAAGTAAATTTTTTTTATCAAAATAAAAATAAAAATTGAATATTGAAAGGGTTTAATAAACAAATAATATTTTTTTCTTTCATAATCTTATAAAAATAACTTATATTTGCTTTGTATTTATTTTCCCCTTAAAATAGATAATTAATTCTATTGAACTTAAAAAGCAAGATTTAAATTACATGAACATAAATTCTAGCAATACAGCTAAAGAAATTGCAGCGCAGCCTCTTTTATGGCAGAAAACCTATCATATTATTACCTCAAAACAAAAAGAATTAGTTAAATTTTTAGATAGAATTTTACTTTTTGAAAACTTACGGATTATATTAATTGGTGCTGGTACTTCTGCATATATTGGGGAAGTATTACAAAATAGCTTACAAAGAGAGTTTGGAAGACCAACAGAGGCTGTTGAATCCACAGATTTCATTTCTCACCCAAAAAACTTCTTTATTAATACTCATCAACCTACTTTAATGATTTCGTTTGCACGCTCTGGAGATAGTCCTGAAAGTCTTGCTGCAGTAGATTTAGCAAATAGTTATTGTAGTAATTTGTTTCACTTAATTATTACCTGTAATCCTGAAGGAAAGCTAGCAATGAATGTGAATTTAAAAAAGTCATTCGTACTTCTAATGCCGAAAGAAGCTAATGATAAAGGCCTTGCAATGACAGCATCTTTTACTACAATGCTGTTAGCTGGAATACTGATTTCAGACCTAAAAAGGTTGAATAAAAATAAAAAATATGTTGATTGGTTGACGAAGTATGGAAAGATAATATTTAAAAAGTATGATCAAAGAATCAAAGAAGTAGCTTCACTAGATTTTAATCGAGTAGTTTTCTTGGGGTCGGGTTCTCTAAAGGGAATAGCCCGTGAATCTCATTTAAAAGTTCAAGAATTATCAGATGGACAAGTAATATGTACTTATGATTCATTCTTAGGCTTAAGACATGGCCCAAAGGCGGTAATTAAAAACTCCACAATAATAGTGTATCTGTTTTCTAACGATGCTTTCGTAAATAAATACGAGTTTGATTTGGTTCGATCGATTAATGAACAAAACGAGAAATTATACGAAATAGGAATAGGAGAGGCTATTAAATTTAAAGATGAAATTACATTAGACCTTTCCATAGAAGTTGCAGAATCAAATCATATTCCTGAAGAATATTTTGCTGTTTGCGCAATCCTTCCAGCTCAATTACTAGGTTTATACAAGTCCATAAATATTGGTTTATCTCCAGATTCTCCATCTGTAAATAAATCCATTAACCGAGTTGTACAAGGTGTAAATATCTACAAACAAAAATAACATCTTATAAAAATGATCTTATGTGTTTGCCCCAACCCTGCAATTGACAAATTTATCTATATTGATAAATTTAATCTAAGAAAAGTGAATAGAGTAAAAAAAGAACTCCCTTATCCTGGGGGTAAAGGCATTCATGTAGCCCTAGGGATAAAAGAATTGGGTGAAGAAGTTGCGCTATTATCAATTTGGGGCGGATCCACTGGAAAATGGGTCAGGCAAGAATGTGAAGCAAGAGGAATTATATGTTATGGTCCTGAAATTGAAGATTTGACCCGTACCTGTCTTACTATCAAATCTACAAATATTTTTAATGAAACAGAAATATTGGGTACAGGCCCAACAATTGGCGCCTATGAATATGCTGCATTTGTTAAAGATTATGAGAAACTGCTAAAAAAAGCGAATATCGTATCTTTGAGTGGCTCATGGCCAAAAAATTTAATCGGAGCAAATTATTCTATGTTTATAGAGAAAGCATCTTTATTAAATATAAAATCATTTGTTGATTGTTCAGGTGATGTTTTAATAAATGCTTTAGAAAAAGTTCCATATGTAGTACACATCAACCATCATGAAGGCTATCAAATATACAATTCAAAGGACCCTATGATTATTTCTCTTCTATTGGCTAATTGTTGCAGTATTTCTGCTATTACTTATGGGGATAAAGGATTGTATCTTTGTGATGGTAAAGAACTAGTACATGCGTTGAGCAAAATAGAAAATGTAATTAGTGCTGTTGGAAGTGGAGATAGTTTAATGGCTGGTCTAATTGTTGCACATAAAAGGAACTATAACCTAATTGAAACCGCTAAACTAGCTGCAGCATCTGGAGCTGCTAATTGTATAAGAGAGGATCTTGGAATGTTTTATAAAAAAGACGTTGAAAAATTATTTGATGATTGTGTAGTTAGAATAAAGGAATTAAAATTAAACTAATGAAAAGAAATTTTGATATCATAGTAGTTGGGGAACTTAATATTGATTTAATACTAAATCAAATTGATGGGTTCCCTAAAGTTAGAAAAGAAATTCTTGCGGATAAAATGACATTAACATTGGGAAGTTCATCTGCCATTTGTGCAAGTAATTTGAGTTCATTAGGTTTAAAAGTAGCCTTTATAGGAAAGTTAGGGAGCGATATTTTTGGACAATTTATAATAAATAGTTTAAATAAAAAAGGGGTAGATACGTCTTTAATTATTGTTGACGAACAACTTAAAACTGGTGCCACAATAGCTCTAAGTTACAATGAAGATAGAGCAATGGTAACTCACCAAGGGGCTATGTCACATTTGAGTATAGATGACATTGATATTAATCAATTAAAACTAGCAAATCACTTACATTTCTCTTCTTACTTTTTCCAACCTGGATTTAAGAATTCATTGTATTCATTATTTGAAAAAGCCAAAGATGCAGGGTTAACAACTTCCTTAGATGTTCAATGGGATCCATCAGAAAAATGGGATCTTGATTTAGAAAAAGTTCTTCCTTTTGTGGATGTTTTTATACCAAACGAGATTGAACTTCAAAAACTTACAAAACAATCAAGCCTGAATTTAGCCATAAATAGTGTTAAAAATAAAAGTAGATACACTGTAGTAAAATGTGGAAATAAAGGTTCGATACTATGTTATAATAATAGGAAAATTAAAAAAAAAGCTTTTGTTAATAATAATGTTGTGGACACAATTGGAGCTGGAGATAGTTTTAATGCTGGGTATATTTCAAAATTTGTAAAGGGAGAGTCTCCTGAAGAATGTCAAATATTCGGAAATTTAATGGGAGCAGTTTCAACTACTAAATCTGGAGGCACAACTGCTTTTGAAGACTCTAATAAGATTATGAAAATTGCTAAGCAAAGATTTAATTATAAAGAATAATAAAGATGAAATTACAAGATAAATTTATTGAACTAAGAAGTAAACGACAGGGAATACTCGCTACTAATTTCTATAATTTTGAAACTTTAGAAGGTGTTATAAGAGCAGCCAAATTAAAGAGCCACCCTCTTATTTTGCAATTAACTAGAAGTTCTATTAACTATATAGGGTTACCTGTGGCGTTTAAACTTGCAAAATCTATGTTAGAGTATCATGGGGTTGAAGGGTGGATTCATTTAGATCATGGGGATTCCTATGAATTGGTAGCACAATGCCTAGATGTAGGATTTGATTCGGTTATGATTGACGCTAGTGAACAACCTTTAAAAAAGAATATTGCTATCACAAGTAAGGTAGTTAAATTGGCTGAGAGCTATGGAGCTAATGTAGAAGCTGAATTGGGATATATCGCCAAGCTTGGACAAGATAAAGATGGTAGCGGTTTTACACAGCCAGAAGAAGCAAAGCAATTTGTTGAATCAACAGGAATTGATGCTTTAGCAATTGCAATTGGGACAGCCCATGGATTCTATGACAAAGAACCGAAATTAGATTTGGAAAGGTTATCAGGTATAACCTCGGCTACAGATGTTACTTTAGTATTACATGGAGGTTCAGGAATACCTGGAGAAAGTTTAAGACAAGCCATAGATAAGGGTATATGTAAAATTAACCTAGCAACTGAAATTAAAAATATTTTTATGCAAACTTTAAAAACTAAGCTTGTATCAAATGAAGAAATTGATTTAAGGAAAGTATTTCCTATCGCAACAGATCAAATTATAGAACTGGTTAAAGATAAACTGGACATTGTAAAAAACACAAAATAATATGAATTTCTATGATATTGAAAAAATAGATTCTCACATGCATTATAGTACAATGGGAATTGCTCTACTTGAACAAGCGGATTTTGACAAATTTTCGTTGATAAGCATAAATGCAGATATACCTTTTTTTGATTCAATAAAGAATCAGGAAGCATATATTCTTGATTTAGATTCAATTAAACTAGATTATATAGCAACTTTTTAATTGACTAAAGGGCTATCCAGAATGGGTGAGTACAGCTTTAAATCAGATTAAGTTTGGAAGAATATAGGAATGGATATTAAAGATGAAAACGATAATTTTGTGATGTTAGATCATTCTAGTTTTCAACCAATTTTTGAATATTTAACAGCAAATAACATTCCAGTATTAGGGCATTTAGAGGATCCAAAGAGTTGTTGGTCACCTCTTGATAAAAAAATTATAAATACGGATAATGTTTATTTTAAAAGACATCCTGAATATCATATGACTTTATTATCTGGAAACCCATCTTATGAAGAACAAATGAAGGGCAGGGACAATGTTTTAAAAAGTAATCCTGATTTGATTTTTATCGGTGCACATTTAGCAAGTTTAGAATGGGATATTGATGTCCTTGGTGCATGGTTAGATAGATTTCCAAATACTGCTGTAGATTTAGCAGGCAGAATATGCTATTTACAATTTCAAACCATAGAGAATTGGAAGAAAATTAGAAATTTTATGATAAAATATCAAGATCGCATCTTATATGGATCAAATATAATCTATAATAACTTATGTAATCCAGTAGAAATAAAAGAAAGAACGCGTAAAGTATGGGAAAGTGATTGGCATTTTTTTACCACAAATAATGAGATGGAAGTTGATAAATTTAAAGGGTTGGCATTGCCCGATAACATTGTTGTTAAAATTTATAGAGAAAATGCCTTAAAATGGTATCCGAAAATCAAAAATATGATGAATCAAAGGTTCCTACCAAGTATATAGAAAGATATTAATTAACAAAATTTAAACTGAAGGAAATGAAAACATACTTTTTAATTTTTTATCTATTATTATTATTCGTTTATAGTTCTTCATATTCAAACATAATACATATAGACTCAATTAATATAAATAAGACTAAAGATTTTAATATTACAGGTGACGGGACATCCAATAATTGGAAATCTGCAAATTGGGTTAATATTGAGCAACGTGCTCATTTAAATATTTACATGGAGACTAAAGTGAAAGTACTTTACTCGGAAACAGGTATTTATTTTCTATTTTACAACAAGGATTCCAAATTAAATGCTTCCATTAAAGAGGATGGTAAACACCTTTGGACCGAAGATGTAGTAGAGGTATTCCTTTGGCCAGACACCTCAAAAGAAGTTTATTTTGAATATGAATTATCTCCATTAAATTATGATTTGCCACTTATGGTTATGAACTTCGATGGCAAACCACACAGATGGCAGGCTTGGTCTTTTGAGGACGACAGGAAAATTCAACACAAAACTTCTGTTCAGGGGGGAAATAAGGAGAATGGTGCTTCGATTGAAAGCTGGACAGCAGAATTCTTTATTCCCTATTCATTGTTTTCACCAATGCAAAGAACTCCTCCTAAATCAGGTACAAAATGGAGAGTTAACTTTAATCGCATGGATTATCTTGATAAAAAAGAAATTTACTGGTCTTGGCAAGATTTACCAGATAGTTTTCATGAATTAAATAGATTTGGCATCATGACCTTTAATTAATTATCTATAATCCATGGATGTAATTTCTTTAACTCAAAAATTAATACAGTTCAATACAATCAATCCCCCAGGCAACGAAGAGGAAATTGCTAAATATGTTGGAGGGATACTTATAAATAATGGTTTTTCAGTTGATTACCCTAAATATGCAAAAGGAAGATTAAATGTGATTGCTACAAAAGGACTTTCAAAAAAGGATAAACCAATTGTTTTAACGGGTCACTTAGATGTAGTTCCATTAGGAGCCACAGAATGGAAAACGAAACCATTGGAGGCTGTAATAAAAGATGATAAATTATATGGTCGTGGGTCAACAGATATGAAAGCTGGTGTAGCAGCGATGATGGTAGCTGCTATAGAAAGTTTTGAACAACAAACTCCATTAGGAGGAATAAAATTAATTTTTACTGCAAATGAAGAATTGGGCTGTCATGGTGCACAACACCAGTGTGATAGTGGTTATGATATTGGAGAAGCAAGTGCAATTATTGTAGGTGAGCCCAGCTCTAATATTCCATACATAGGTCATAAAGGAGGTTTGTATTTAACCGTTAAAACCACTGGGATTACGGCACATTCTTCTATGCCAGAATTAGGAGATAACGCCATTTATAAGGCAGCAAGAGCAATTACTAAGATAGAGAAATTAAAATTTAACGTAGAAAAAGACAGTTTACTTGGATACCCAACGATAAATGTTGGAAAGATTAGTGGCGGATTAAATTTGAATTCTGTACCAGATAAAGCTGAGTTTACTATTGATGTAAGGTCTACTAAAGAACTTGAAAATAAATTGGCTTTTCAAATGGTAAAGGATATTCTTGGAGATGAAGTGATAATTGAAAAAATGGTAGATTTAAATGCAATTTCAACTTCTGAAGACAATCCTTTTATACAAATGGTATCTAAAGTTTGTTCATTTAATTATAATCAAGAGGGGGTAAAAAAGTCAGCTTCTTTTTTGACCGATGCATCAGTGTTGACACCTTGGTTAAAAAACCCTCCAACCATTATTCTCGGTCCAGGGGAACCACATATGGCACATCAAACCGATGAATATTGTTATGTTGCTAAAATCAGAGAATCTGTTAAAATATATAAAGAAATTATTGTAAAAAATAGCAAATTAAACTCATGAAAAATTATCCAACATATTTTACTAGCGAAGAACAATTAGAAGAGGCTCTTTCAAGACCTTCTCAAAGATTAGTAAAAATGATGAAAGAGTTAGATGGAGATTTTATTTTTCTTGGTGTAGCTGGTAAAATGGGGGTTTCGATGGCTCGTATGGCAAAACGTGCTTGTGTTGAAGCTCAAGCAGAAAAAAAAATTATTGGAGTTTCGAGGTTTAGTTCAACAGAACAACAATTATTTTTAGAGGAAAGTGGAATTGAAACAATTAAAGGAGACCTTTTGGATTTCAATTTCATTAAAAGTCTTCCACAAGTGAAAAATGTAATTTATTTAGCTGGTATGAAGTTTGGCACCAAGGGGAATGAGTCATTCACTTGGGCAATGAATTCCTTTTTACCAGGTTTAGTTGTTGAAAAATTTAAGAACTCTAGAATTATAGCTTTTTCAACAGGATGCGTTTATCCATTAGTAAAGATTACTTCTGGAGGATCCATAGAGTCTGATATTCCAGGACCAATTGGAGAGTATTCACAATCTTGTTTAGGACGAGAGCGGTTATTTGAATATGGAAGTATAAAGAATAACACTCCAATTATTCTTATTCGATTAAATTATTCTGTTGAAATGAGGTATGGAGTGTTGATTGATATTGCTACGAAAGTGCACAAAAATGAAACTATAGATTTGACTATGGGTTATGCTAACGTAATATGGCAAGGTGACGCCAACGAGATGATTTTAAGAAGTATTCAACATTGCACATCTCCAACTAATCATCTCAATATAAGTGGATATGGATTAATTTCAATAGCCAATGTTGCTAAACAATTTGGCGAATTAATGGGTAAAGAAGTTAAATTAACTGGGAGTGAAGCTGAATCAGCTTTGTTGGTGAATACATCTAAAAGTGTTAAACTACTTGGCAAGCCAACAATATCTTTAGATCAAATAATAAAATGGACTGCTAATTGGGTCGGAAATAACAAACGTTTATTAGGCAAGCCAACTCATTTTGAAGTAAGAGATGGAAAATATTAAATTTAAAAACTAATAAAATGAATAATAAATTACCACATGATTTACAGCAGCTTTTGAACAATGGATTAGTTATTCCTGCTCATCCTACTGCACTAACAAAAAATTTAAAATTAGATGAAAGAAGGCAAAGAGCTTTATCAAGATATTATCTTGATTCAGGATCTGGTGGCTTGGCTATTGGTGTACATACAAGTCAATTTGAAATTCGTGAGGTAGGACTTTATCAACCAGTTTTAGAAATAGGAAAAGAAGAGTTAGACTCCTTTTGTAATAAAAGTAAAAAATCAATAATTAGAATTGCTGGTGTTTTAGGTAAAACACAACAAGCTGTTAAAGAAGCGAAAATGGCAAGTGATTTAGGATATCATGCCGTATTATTGAGTTTGGCAGCTTTAAAAAATCATACAAATGAAAAATTAATAGAACATTGCAAAGCTGTTGCAGAAATTATTCCTGTAATTGGTTTTTATTTACAACCTTCTCTTGGAGGTCTTCTGCTGGATACTCACTTTTGGAGAGAGTTTTCGAAAATAAAAAATGTAGTTGCCATAAAAATAGCTCCTTTTGACCGATATTATACTATAGATGTAATTCGTGGAGTAGCAGAATCTGGAAGAACAGATGAAATTGCTTTGTATACTGGAAATGATGATAATATTGTGGCTGATTTATTGACCGAATACCGTATCCCTGTAGGTAATAAAATAATTAAAAAGAGAATCGTAGGTGGTTTATTGGGTCATTGGTCTGTATGGAATAAAAAATCGGTAGAATTGCTTGATAGGATTAAAAAATCAACCTTTTCGGATATATCAGATTTATTAACACTTGGGATTAAAATAACTGATGCTAATGCTGCTTTTTTTGATTCTAGAAATATGTTCAAAGGATCAATTGCTGGGATTCATGAAATTCTAATTCGACAAGGATTGTTAGAAGCAAACTATACGATTAACCCAAAGGAAATGTTAAGCCTTGGTCAAAAAGAAGAAATAGACCGAGTCTATACAATATATGCTGAATTAAATGATGACACCTTTGTAGCAGAAAATTTAGATAAGTGGTTGAGTTAAAACAGTAAAATATATCAACTTGTAAATATATATACAAGTAGATATATAAATAAGTAAATAATAAGAACATATAAACTATAAAGATGAATACTAAAAAACCTTGGCTACTATTTGCCTTAATAACAACTATTTTTTGGGGTGTATGGGGCGCTTTTACCGGTGTACCTTCAGAAAATGGATTTCCTGATACACTCGTTTATTGTGTATGGGCACTAACAATGATTGCTCCTGCTATTTATGTTTTAAAACGTATTAATTGGAAATTACAAACGGATAAAAAATCTGTTTTAAATGGTTTAATTATTGGAATATTAGGTGCAGGAGGACAAATGATTCTTTTTTACGCAGTTACTATTGGTCCTACTTATTTAATTTTTCCAATAATTTCTCTATCACCGATAATTACCATAGTTCTTTCATTTTTATTTTTAAAGGAACGTACCGGTAAACTAGGAACTATTGGAATTGTTATGGCATTATTGGCATTACCTCTTTTTGAATATTCGGGTGGAGCTGAACAAACTGTAGGAGAAAATGGTATTTTATGGTTTGTACTCGCTATTCTTGTATTAGCTGCTTGGGGAATTCAAGCATATTTCATGAAATTTGCAAACCAAACCATGAATGCCGAAAGTATATTTTTTTATATGATGGTTTCTGGAATAATTCTTATGCCAATAGCACTATATATGACAGATTTTACTCAAGATATTAATTGGGGATATAATGGTCCATACTTAGCTGCAGGAATTCAAATACTAAATGCTATAGGAGCATTGTGTTTGGTTTATGCATTTAGGTATGGAAAAGCAATGGTTGTTTCTCCGATGACGAATGCTGGAGCCCCTTTAATTACTTCCGTTATTGCAATGCTGGTGTTGAATGTTATGCCTGGGAATTATAAAATTGCAGGAATTATTTTAGCCATTATTGCAGCTCTCCTTTTGGCGATTGAGCCAGAAGATAAGAAAACAGAATGAAGAAGAATTATTTAATATTGGCTAATTTCATACAGTTTTAAATACTTTCTAATTCCTTTTGTTTTAATCCTAATTCTTTCTTTTTTATATTTTGTAAATGGTTAAAAAAAATCAATAATTTTTGATATATTGCAATCAATAATTTTTTATACAAACGAATACATTTCACTATTTATCAATTAATAGATAAAGATATATGCCTAAAAAAAAATCAACCGTTGAACGCAGATCAATAATTATTAAGGAACTTAACCAAAAAGGGAAAGTGGCTGTAAATGTTTTAAGTAAATTGTTTGGTGTAAGTGAAGTTACTATTAGAAATGACTTGGCTCAACTGGAGAAAAAGAATATTTTAATTAGAGCAAGAGGAGGAGCATTAAAAATTGATCCTGTGGGAATTGATTATCATATTTCAGAAAAGGATAAAATTAACATAAAGGTCAAACAACTAATTGGTTCTAAAGCTACTAATTTTGTAAATGAAGGGGACACAATAATGATTGATTCAGGGACTACTACTATGCAACTTGTTAGAAATTTGGACAACAAAATGTCATTGACTGTTATAACTAATGCTTTAAATATCGCAAATCAATTTTTTAACAATAATAATATAAATGTCATAATTCCTGGTGGATTTCTTAGAAATAAATCATTTTCTTTGGTTGGTACTCCAGCTGAGAAGAGTATTAGAAATTATTTTTGTGACAAATTATTTTTAGGAGTTGATGGATTAGATATCAACTATGGCTTATCTACGCCTAATATAGAAGAAGCTCATTTCAATAGTACCATGATTGAAATGTCCAATCAAGTTATAGTTCTAGCGGATTCTAGTAAGATAGGAAAAAGAAGTCTTGCTTTTATCTGCCCTTTAACCAAAGTTGATATTTTAATAACGGACAGCGATATAAGCAATGACCAAAAAAGATCACTTGAAAATATTGGAATTAAAGTAGTCATTGTATAAGAATAACAGATAGTTATTATACTTTATATAGCGATAAAATATTCCAATAATTTAGCATACATTACATATACTAAAACACATACTTATAAGAAACCCCAATATTACTATAATATTTTGAAAAAGAGTATTCTTATACTGTTCTTTAAGATACTTCGTTTACATAAGTTAAAGATTAGACTTTACACTAAATTAGTTTCCAACCTTGTTGATTGTTCTTTATTTCTTAATTCATTTTCGTTAAAGAAACCTAAAAAAATACATTTCTATAAAATACTTTCCAAATTCCATTGCCTAAATTTAATACCTACGTATTTCCATTTTAAGGCAGCTGTTAAATATACCCCCAATAGTACGATTTCCATTTAATAGTATCATTTTGAGTTACTTTTAGAACTTTATAAGTTAGGATCATAATCAAAATGATGTATTAGTTTCATGAAAAGGTCTAGTGGAAAATTATGTATAACAGCTGGTGTTTCCATATCTAAAGCTTCGGGTGGTCTTATATTGTTATGTTTCTTTATGAAGTGATTTAATCTACGTTGTTGTGCTTTTAAGATGTAAGAGGGTTTAGCACAAACAGCCTTTAAATCGCAATGCATCCGTTCGTGTCTTCCGTTTTGTTCGGGATGTGCAGGGTCAAAATATAGGCATAATACACAATTCAATAAACCAGTTGGAGAGTTGTGTAAATCTCTGAATTGAACGGACAGTGGAAATTCCGGTCATGTTGACCCACCTATTCCGGTTTATATTGACCCATCATTTTGATGTTAAAAAAAGAGCGATTTATCGGGCTATTTTTGTTAGACAAATTTATTGATTTATTTTGTTAATATTGATTGTTTAATTATTGATTTCTTTTTCCTCATAGATTCTCCACTAAGTTTTATTCGATGAGCCTGATGAACGAGTCTGTCCATAATGGCATCAGCGATGGTTTTTTCTCCGATTATTTCGTACCATTGGCTGACAGGAAGTTGGGATGTGATAATTATTGATCCTTTTGCCGTCCTGTCTTCCATAATTTCTAATAGAGCTAATCTGTCTTGATTGTCCATAGGTTGAAGACCGAAGTCATCTAATATTAATAGGTGTTGTCGTTCAATTTTAGCCAGTTCCTTCAGATAAGACCCATCTGCTTTGTCCATTTTTAATTTTGCAAAAAGTCTGGTTGTATTAAAATACATTACACGACACCCTTCAATACAGCATTGATAACCTAAAGCAGAAGCCAAATAACTTTTTCCTACTCCTGTACTCCCGGTAATCATAATGTTTTCACCATTATTAATAAAATCTCCTTGCGCCAAACGTAACAGTTTATTTTGATCAAGATTTCTTTCTTTGCTATAGATTACCTTTTCTATTGATGCTTTATATCTAAATCGTGCATTTTTAATACTTCTGGCAATTTTTCGGTTTTGCCTGTCGTCCCATTCTGCTTCTATGAGCTGGGCTATAAACTGATCCAGGGTATAATGATCGGTCTTACCTGTTTCAATTGCTGTTGTAAGTGCTCCATGCATACCATAGAACTTCATTTGTTTCATTTTCGATAATGTTGTTTGATTCATTTTATTGCTGTTTAAATTATTGATAATATTTTTTTCCTCTTATGTTGTTATGAAAGGGAAGTTCTTGTTGTAGATATGTATCTTGTTTGATCTTATCCAACCCTTTCTCTAAAATGCTTTGTACTATTTTGTAATTGTGTATTCCGTAATCCAAAGCTCTTGCACAGGCATTTGTCAATCGTTCATTACCTACTTTCTTCGCCAGAGATAATACTCCCATACAGCTCTTATAGGCTTGTTCAGGATGTTGTTTCTTCTCTAGAATATTAATAATAAGTTGCTTTACACTTTGATCAATAGATCCTCCCCAGTTAATAAATCTCTGAGGTGTCCAATCTGTGATAAATTGATGTGTCGATGCCAGATGCTCCTTGGTAGTGGTGTAGTTATACGGACTTTTTAGTCTGGAGTATACGGCTATCCGAATATATTTATGATAGATCTCTACTGTCTTTGAACTGTATAGCAGTTTTACCTTTTTTCTAATATACTGGTATGGAACACTATAATAGTGTTTATCCTCACTAAGTAACACATGGCCATTGAGCATTACCGTTGCCATAGATTGTTGTTTTATCTCATAACGCTGTTGGGGTAGCAAGGAGAGTTTGTGAGCTTCAGTTTCTTCAAAAAGATCTTTTCTGCTATAGACTTTTCCTGTAAATTTGGTTCTATTGTGTTTTTCCAGGTATTGCCATATTGCTGTATTAAGCGATTCAAGGTCAAAGAAAACAGGATCCCTTAATAGACTGTAGATTCTGGTGTAAAGTATTTTTACAGCTCCTTCTGCCAATGCCTTATCTCTTGGTCTATATGCTCTTGCAGGAAGAACAGTAGTGCCATAGTGTTCAGAAAAATCTAAAAATGTTTCGTTCAATGTTGGTTCGTAGCGGTTACTCTTGGTTACAGCGGACCTTAAGTTATCCGGTACTATAGCCTCTGGGACACCTTTGTAATAATGAAGTGCATTTTCAACTGAAGTTATAAAGTCCTCTTTTTTCTGACTTAGTGTTGCCTCTGCATAGGTAAGTTGGCTCGCTCCGAGTATGGCTACGAAAAATTGAACCTCAGTAATCTCTCCAGTGTGTTTATCAACAATTTGCAATGTTTTACCTGCATAATCCACAAACATCTTGTCTCCTGCTTTGTGTACCATATGCATAACAGGTTTGACATTTACTTGTTTATTCCACCGGTTATAATGTTCAGAAAATTGAGTACTCTGAACTCCTTCACGGTGTTTAGTTTTGTATTCTTCCCAAAGTAGCAGCCTGGTAACTCCGGTTTTCTTTAGCTCTTTTTCTACATAAGGAAAGAAGGCATATAAGGTTTTTAACTTTGGTGGTAATTCTTGTAGCTGTGTTTGAATAAAGAGTTCTTCAAGCTTCGTATCATCCATTTGATCAAGTTCTTCAAAGGTGATTTTAAGCCCGTTATACTGCATAATATACTTCTTAACAGTATTTCTGGATAATTGCAAGTAATCACTTATGAACCGCTTACTCTTACCCTGGGTGTATAATTTTAATACTTTTCTTAATCTACTCATATCTATTGGTTTTGCTGCCATAATTTTTAACTGATTTTATTGTTTTTCAGTTCCTAATTTATGACTTCAATAGCCTATGATAAATCGTTCTTTTTAGTGGGTCATGATGCTCCGGAATAGGTGGGTCAGCTTAGTCCGGAATGAGTGGGTCAGTATCACCGGTTTTTCCAGGTTATCAAAAAGAAGCATTAGATAATGCGCCAAAATTAAATACTGATCCGGTAAAATGGCGTAGAGAAAACACTAAAACTACTCAAAAGAAATTTCTCACCTATAGAATCCCAGTTAATAGGGAAGAATTTAGTACATGACAAAAATATATCTATCTAATTTTCAGTAAAATAAGTATTAAAT
>CAYRZY010000041.1:12679-16531 GCA_964428855.1 uncultured Flavobacteriaceae bacterium | reverse complement strand
TGCCCTAGGTAGAATGCGTTATGCATTGATCAATTTGAGAAAGATTATTGAGAAGAATAAAATAATTTTAACTAATTAACAATATTGTAAGTATTTCTTCGTTATTACTATAACCCTTAATTTAATAATAGTATATATGAAGAAAACTTACCCTGAAGAGTTGCAGCATATGCAATTCGAACCAAAGAAAAGTACAATCTCGTTTATTTTAAATTACTCCAAGTCAATTGAAGTAGTAAAAAATAACGAAGACGAAAAAATTATGTTTAATTTGAATTAGAAAAAAAAGCTTGTAAAACTATTTACAAGCTTTTTTTGTAAACTCCTTCTAACTTTAGTTAGAAGGAGTTTGTTTTTTTATATAATTTTAAAACACTTTTCCTTCCAATTTTTTTTGTGATACTATCATTATCCAATTTCCATCCTCTTGCAGGAGAATACTCTCTACCATAATAGATGATTTGCAAATGTAATTTGTTCCATATCTCTTTAGGAAATAGACGTTTAGCATCTTTTTCTGTTTGCACAACATTTTTTCCTGAGCTTAAATTCCATCTGTATAATAATCTATGAATATGGGTATCTACTGGGAAAGCAGGAATGTTAAATGCTTGACTCATTACGACAGAAGCTGTTTTATGACCCACAGCAGGAAATGCTTCTAAATCTTCAAAATTTGCTGGAACTTTACCGTCATGTTTGTCAATTATCATGTTTGATAAACCATAAATTCCCTTTGATTTCATCGGTGAAAGCCCCACAGGTTTTATAATCTCTCTAATTTCCTCAACGCTAAGTTTGACCATATCATACGGATTGTCAGCTTTTGCAAATAGGAGAGGAGTAATTATATTCACCCTAGCATCAGTGCTTTGAGCAGATAAAAGTACTGAGATAAGTAAAGTGTACGGATCTTTATGGATTAATGGTATGGGCGGATTTGGATATAAACTCTCTAAAGTTTCAATGATAAATGCTACACTTTCTTTTTTAGTCATTTTTTAGCTAAATTTGTTTACACAAAAGTAACAATAATGACAACATTAAAAATAGGAGATCAGGCTCCAAATTTTGAAGCCACAGATCAAAATGAAAACACAATTAAATTGAGTGATTATAAAGGCAAGAAGTTAGTCTTGTTTTTTTATCCGAGAGCAAGTACGCCTGGTTGTACGGTAGAAGCTTGTAACTTGAGAGATAATTATCAGCAATTTCTAAAAAAAGGGTATGATGTTTTAGGTGTCAGTGCAGACACTGCAAAAAAGCAAGAAAATTTTAGCAATAAAAATGAATTGCCTTTTCCGTTATTAGCTGATGTTGACAAAGAGGTCATTAATGCTTATAAAGTTTGGGGACCTAAAAAATTTATGGGTAAAGAATATGAAGGAATTTACAGAACTACATTTATTATCGATGAAAATGGAAAGCTTGAAAATGTAATTGTTAAAGTGAAAACGAAAGAACATACTGCTCAAATTTTAGGATAGTCGTATGAAAAAAATTCTAATACCACTTCCAACTTATGGGTTTGATCCTACAGAAGCTGCCATTCCATGGAAAATAATTAGAGAGAATGGTATTGAGGTTACATTCATTACACCAGATGGTAAACTGGCAGAGACTGACAGTATAATGTTGACTGGAAGTGATTTAGGCATTTTCAAATCATTATTGATGGCTGGTAAAGATGCCGTTGCTGCTCATTCTGAAATGGTAAATGATGAAAATTTCAAATCACCTTCAAGTTATGGCTATGTAAATGAAAAAGATTTTAATGGTTTGCTTTTGCCTGGCGGACATGATAAAGGTGTTATTGAATATTTAGAATCTAACGTACTACAAAATTTAATTGTCGACTTTTTTAAGGCAAATAAACCTGTGGGTGCTATTTGTCACGGTGTGGTTTTGATTGCCAGAAGTACTGACCCTACAACAAATAAATCAGTTATCTATAACTATAAAACTACAGGCTTGCTAAAAACACAAGAATTATTAGGCTATCAATTGACTCGACTTTGGCTAAAGGATTACTATTTAACGTACCCTGAAATTACAGTAGAAGATGAAGTAAAGTCTGTTTTATCTGAAGCTTCTAATTTTTTAAAAGGAGCATTCCCTATTTTTAGAGATAATTATGATAATATGAAGCGTGGTTTTATTGTAAAAGACAGAAATTACTTGTCCGCAAGATGGCCCGGTGATGTTTATAATTTTTCCTTAGAATTTGTGAAGATGATTAATGAGCGAAAAAGTTAATTTTAAGATATGATAAACCTAGAAAAGTTTGAAGAAGCAGATTTTGACAGATTAATACGTTGGGTTGATTCTGAGGAGTCAATGATTCAATTTAGTGGACCTATTTTTGATTATCCGATTACGCATCGTCAACTTGAAGATTATATAACTACTGAAAATAGATTGGTGTATAAAGTTATGGCTGCTGATGAAGTTATCGGGCATGCAGAGTTGAATAATATTGATTATAAAAATGAAAGTGCTCGGGTTTGTCGTATATTAGTAGGAGGGAAGCAGCATAGAAACAAAGGATATGGCAAAGCAATAATTAATGAGTTAATTAGAGTTGCTTTTAAAGATTTGAATTTTCATAGATTAGATTTGGCTGTATATGATTTTAATCAACAAGCCATTAAATGTTATAAAGACTGCGGATTTGAAATAGAAGGTCTTTTTATTGATAACAAAAAAGTAGGTGATAACTATTGGTCAACCTATAATATGAGTATTATCAATAACGATTAATTCTTTTCAGTAAATCGCCTTCTTGAATATCCAAAAAGTCTATGATCTTTTATAATATCAGCTACTTTGTCTGGTATCATTTCTTCCCAACCATCTTTACCTTCATTAATCATTTGTAGTACATTTCTTGAGAAAATATCTAGAATTTCAGGATCATAATCCTTTATATCTAGCATTTTACCATTGTATTTGAAGAACTTATACAATTCTTTCATCCTCGGATGCACTTTCAAAGTTTCACTAGTTATAACTTCTCCACTTTCTTTATCTTTTAAAGGATATAGATACACTTTTAAATCCTTAAAGAATAATTTACCAAAGGCTTCTAAAATACCACCACTTAAATGACGGTAATATTTTTCATCAAAAATCTGAATCAAATTATAAACGCCCATGGCCAATGCCATTCTTTTTTTAGTGAATTCGGAGAAATATTCAACCAATTTATAATATTCTTGAAAATTTGTAATCATTACATTATGACCAAGTGAACATAAAAGCTCTGCCCTGTCTAAAAAGTCACGCTCATTAATTTCACCTTGTGCTCTTAAATTTGATAATGTAATTTCAAAAATAACATGAGTTTTATTTTTTTCAACTGTTTTTTCTTTTAAAAACATTTCTTGAGCCTTTTCAAGCATATCAACATTAACCTTGGTAACTGGTCTGAAACTACCACGTAAGGCTAAGATGTTTTTTTTGTATAATACCTGTGCTGGTAATAAGTTGTTACCATCAGCTCCAAACATTACAGCATCTGTCATTCCGTTTTTAACCAACTGCAAACTCATCAATCTATTGTCAACATACATAAAACGAGGCCCAGAAAAATTAATCATATCAATTTCAATCTGGTCTGTATCTAAATTATCATAAAAAGATTTTAATAATTCTTTGGGTCTGTCATTCATGTAAAAGGCTCCATAAATTAGGTTTACACCTAATATACCAAGAGTTTCTTGTTGTAAACGTGCATCAGTTTGTTTAAAACGAACATGTAAAATAATTTCATTATAACTTTCTAAAGGGTCTAGCTGAAATTTTATACCTACCCAACCATGACCTTTAAATTTTTTTGCAAATTCAATAGTA
>CAYRZY010000041.1:7936-12669 GCA_964428855.1 uncultured Flavobacteriaceae bacterium | reverse complement strand
ATACGAAAAGAATAATTTTTCAGGATGTTTATTTCTGCTCAATCTATCCTCTATCAGCTCAATTTCATGTTCAAGCATCCTTTTTAGGCGAGGTTCTGTTACATATCTATTGTCTGATTCTACACCGTAAATGGCATCTGAAAAGTCTTTATCATAAGCAGACATTGCCTTTGCAATTGTACCTGATGCACCACCAGCTCTAAAAAAATTACGTGCGGTTTCTTGACCCGCACCTATCTCAGCAAATGTGCCATAGATATTATCATTCAAATTAATTCGTAATGATTTTCTTTTTACTGAGGGGATATTCTCAATCTCTTTATCACCTTTAAGTGTAATAGACATTTTTTGAAATTTAATTATTACAAATGTACTAACTCTCTACATTATTTATTAAATATTTTAACGTTATTTTTGTGAAAAGATTTTATATGAAAATCACTTTTTTAGGTACAGGGACTTCTCAAGGTATTCCAGTAATTGGCAGCACGAACCCAGTATGTTTATCTGTTGATAGTAAAGACAAGCGTTTGCGGAGTTCAATCTTGTTGACTTGGCAAGATTATCGATTTGTTATTGATTGTGGTCCTGATTTTAGACAACAGATGCTTCGTGAAAATGTTTCAGCCATTGATGGTGTTATTTTTACGCATGAACATGCAGATCATACTGCTGGATTGGATGATATTCGCCCATTTTGTCATAAAACAGGAGATATGCCATTGTATATACCTGAAAGAATTGTCACTAATTTAGAACAACGTTTTGATTATATTTTTGCTAAAGAGAATAGATATAGAGGAGCACCTAGTGCGAGTATTCAAGTTGTAGAAAACAACCCTTTTACTTTAGGAGATAAAATAGTATTGCCAATTGAATTTATGCATGGTAAAATTTCGATTTTCGGCTATAGAATTGATGATTTCGCTTATTTAACCGATTTAAAATCGATTTCTGATCTAGAAAAAAAGAAGCTTCAAGGCTTGGATATTCTAGTAGTAAACGCTTTACGAAAAGAGCCTCACCCAACACATTTAAGCTTAGATGATGCCTTAAATTTGATTCAAGAGTTACAACCTAAAAAAGCATATTTAACCCATATTAGTCATAAATTAGGTTTCCATGCTGAAGTACAAAAAGAACTGCCTGAAAATGTTTTTTTAGGGTATGATGGATTAATGTTAGAAGTTTGATTTGAAGTTTCGTTTATCGTTTGGTCTATCGCTCTGCCTCGAGGATAGTTAGTTGTGATACCAATTTAAACATATAACGTCGCATAAAACAGTTTCTTTTTCACAATATTATCGTTAAAATATTATACCGTAACTATGGCTATGATAAAATATTTTGTCTCAATCTTGCAAAAAATAATATCTATTTTATTTTACGACATCAAATATTTAAATTGGTGTAAGAATTATTTTATCTAGGGTTCTTTTGTTGTTTTGCTAATTGTCTCGCCTTTTTAACTTGAATTTTTTTGAGCATCCATTCAGGGTAATGTGTATCATCTTCTGCTTCATAAATACGGATATTTTGAGTTTCATCTGGTTTTAGTAAATCTTCTTGTCTACAGCCTAAAATTTTTGATGCAGTTTCAACACCTGAATAACTTGCACCTGCGACACCATGAGATAATATACTTGCACCACATAAATAGAGGTTTTCAATTTCGGTTTCTGCTTTGTAGGCAAAGGGACCAATTTGCTTAAAGCTCTTTTCGGTACCGTAAACACTCCCTTTTGTTGTATTGATATAATACTGATTAGTTAAAGGAGTACCTAAATCTTTATGAATAGTATTATCTGAAATACCAGGAACAACCTTTTCGAGGCTATTCATTATTTTTTCTGTCAATCGCTCTTTAAATGCAAGGTATTTAGGAGATCTTTCATGGTCTTTTTCATGCTTAAATAGATCAAAAGATTTATGATTAATATAAGTAATGGCTTCGATAGTATGGTAACGCCCATCAAAACTTGCAGGATCTTTTAATGTGGTACAACTTATAAAAAGTCCTGGAAACTCATTACCTTCTAAAATATCAATTTTTTGCATTTCATCATATAAATCATCCATATCTCTATTGGGTAACATCCAAATATTCCCAGAATCTAATCCCGCTTTTTTTACATCCATATCAACAGTTAAAAATAACATTAAAGACGTACATGAATAGTTGGTTTTGTTTAAGCGTTTTAAAAATTTAGTGCTTAAATTTTCTTTTCCTACTAAGTTTAAGAAAGTTATCCCAGGGTCTGCATTTGAAATTACTCTATCTGCAAAAATTTGTGTACCGTTGTCTAGTTCAACACCAATGGCTTTTTTCTTTTTATTACCTTCTAACAATATTGATTTTACCGTTTGTTTTGTTACCACTTCACTTCCATGTTTTTTAATGCTATTGGTCATGGCTTTAACAATAGCACCACCACCACCCATAGGATAATAACCACCACTAAAATAGTGCCCCATAATTGCACAATGCAAAGGAAAAGGAGCTTTTGAGGGCGGTAAACCATGATTGCCATATTGTATATTGAGTATTTTCTGAAGTAACGGATTCTTAATATACCAATTCATGACTCTTCTCAAACTGAAAAGAGCATATTTACCCATATGTCTTGTCCTGTAAGGTGCTGTCAAATGTTGCCAAAAGCCTTTTAGTTTAGGTATAAGTTGTAGCTCTGTAGTCACCTTTTCAACAAATGTTAAGTATTTTTTTATTTGTTTTTTTTCTTTAGGAAAACGTTCAGAAAGGGATTCAGCAAAATCATCAAGATTTGCTGGATAGTCAAACCGTTCATCTCCAATCCAACAATGTTCAAAACCCTTTGGGTTCATTCTGTAAAAAACTAACTCATTGGCTATGCCAAGTCCTTCGTAAATTTCACTAGTTGATTCTCCTTTACCTAATAAGCCGATATAATGCACACCTGGTGTAAACCGGTATCCGTTAAGATAAAAACTATGACACCAACCTCCAGGGACATCATGTTGCTCTAAGACTAAAACTTTTTGTCCTGCTTTTGCCAAACAAATTGCCGCTGAAAGTCCGCCAACGCCAGAGCCAATAATAATGGTATCAAATTTTGAACTAGTAGAATTTTTCAGTTTATTATTTTATTTAAGGATTAAACATTTTACTAATCTAAGAAAGTAGTATCAAATGCAAACGGGTTTTCTAAATCAGCACTAACCGTTACTTTCAACGCATCTACACCGCCTGATATCTGAACACGAGTTATGTTTTGCTCTTGCCAAGGTTTGTTTTTAATCCATAAATGGCCATCACCTTGAAGGTATAAAACGGGCTTATCAAAGCTTACAGCAGCAGCTCTAAATACATCAGTAAAAGGTTTAAACCTCTCTGTACCATTTTCAGTCATATTTGCATGAGCAAAAATAATGGTTGCTTTTACATTGTCTTTATGCGTTGTTAATAGTTGTTGTACCCAATTGCCGTCATCAGTCAATCTAGTTTTCCATTCATTTTCATCATGTACAGAACTACCAACAATATTTAAACCTATAAATAGTACATTGTTTTGAATCCAACTAAAATTTTCAGTTCTTTCACTCTGATAGTTGACTTGATGAGAGAATGTCCAATTTTCATTCAAATGTAAGAAGTAAGTATTCCAGAAACCAAGAGCTTGATTTGGGTTGTCGCAATCATTATATTCATTATCGCCCAATACAACAAATGTAGGTACGGTCAATTGTTTTAAAAGAGCACTGACATCTTGATAAACACTTTCGTTACAGGGGTCTTTCCCTGCTTTTATGTCCCCAACATGCACTACAAATTCAGAAGCATTTTGTGCGTTGTGTTTTGCAATTAAATTCACAAAACCATCACGTTGTTCATTACCATAAGGAACGTCTCCTATTACTGTAAAGACAATGGGGTCTGAGGGTTTGTCATCAGAGGTTTCAGATTTATCACAAGATAAAAAAGAAAGAATAATACTTAAAAATAGAATAGATTTTTTCATAACAGTAGCAAGGTAAGGCATTATGATGATTTATTGGTTAACTATTTTATACGCTTTTCAATCCACTGTTTTAAGCTATAGAAATTTTGAGGTGCAACCCCATGTCCCACAGCATATTCTTCATAGACATTTTTAATGTTTAGCTCATTCAATTGTGGCTGTATATTTCTTGCCCATTCTACAGGAATTACTTGATCTACCGACCCATGTGAGCTATAAACATCTAAGTTGGTGTAATTTTCTTTTTCTAATTTTTCTGGCAATAGCTCTTTGTCTATATAGCCACTTAATCCTATGAGGTATTGTATTTTTTCTGGATGATTTAATGCTACGGCATAGCTTAAGATTGTACCCTGACTAAATCCTAAAAGAAAAACTTTATTAGCATCCACATTAAAATTTTCAATAATTTCATCAATAAAGTTTGCGATAGTATTTCTGGCTTTGATAGCTTCAGGGATGTCAGAAAATTTACCGTCATTAGTGTCAAAATGAATGGTATACCACGCATAGCTCTCAAAACCCATTGATAGCGGAGCTTGAGCACTAATAATTAATAGGTCATCGGGTAATTCATCAGCAAAAGAGAATAAATCTTGTTCATTACTTCCGTAGCCGTGTAGCATGATTAATAAAGGAGGTTTTGCAATTGCAATTTTTGGTTGGCGGACTATATATTCTAATGATAACTTCATGGGAACCTAACAAGATAAATTTCCTCAAAAATAGTTATTT
>CAYRZY010000041.1:0-7836 GCA_964428855.1 uncultured Flavobacteriaceae bacterium | reverse complement strand
AATTTTTTGGTTTTTAGTTATTTGTAAATATATTAAAATTAATTGAGTATTAGTTTATTATTTGCAAAAACACCATACACTTTTCCTTTTAGTATTTTTCCTAAAAAAGCTGAATTTTTTGAAGTAGACTGTATATTTTCTTTATCAAACTCAAACTCAAATTCAGGGTCAAACAGGGTTAAATTTGCCATCTCACCTACTGAAATAATCGGATTTTCAATATTAAAACGCTTTCTAGGCTTATTTGTTATACAGTCAACAATATTTTTTAATGGTAAAAGGGTGTTTATAGCTCCAAAAAGGCTTTCTAAACCAATAGTTCCGTCTAAAGCTTTCTCAAATTCAACTTTTTTATATTCAATATCTATTGGTGTATGATCTGAAGTAATCATGTCTATTGTACCTTTAACTACTGCTTTTCTTAATGCATTTATATCATTTTTTGTTCGCAATGGTGGTGTTACTTTATAATTGGTGTTGAAATTTTTCAATTCTTCATCAGTTAAACATAAATGATGAGCACTAACACTACACGTAACATCTAATCCTTTTTTCTTAGCCTCTGCAATGAGCTGTGCAGATTTTGCTGTGGTAATTGTGGGGATATGTAATTTTCCGCCAGTATATTCTAATAAAAACAAATCTCTAGCAATTTGTAATTCTTCTGCTAAAGCAGGATTTCCTTTTAATCCCAACTTGGTACTTTGCACACCTTCATTTGCTGAACCTCGGTTGCTTAAAGAATTGTCTTGAGGAAAACTCACTATCAATCCGTTAAAATTTTGTGCATACAGCAATGCTATTTTCATCAAGTTGGCGTTGTCAATAGGAGTGTTGTAGTCTCCAAAAGCGATGGCTCCAGAATTGCTCATATCATATAATTCTGCCAATTCTTTGCCTTTTGCTTGCTGAGTTAAATTTGCAATAGGATACAGAGACACCACTTTACCTTTTGCTTTATTTATCAAAAACTCAACAGCAGATTTATTATCAATTAAAGGATGAGTATTCGGATTAAGAGCTACAGCCGTAAAACCACTTTTAGCAGCAGTTTTCAATCCGTTTTCTAAAGTTTCTCGCTCTTCATAACCAGGTTCTCCAAATGAAACACTAGTGTCAAACCACCCTACAGAAATATGTAAGTTTTTAGAGCTTATCTCTTTATAATTTTTCAAATTTTTGATAGTCTTTGCTATCTTAGTTATTCTACCATTTTCAATCAATACATCTTGAATTTTCTGATCAAAATTACTTTGACTGTCAATTATTTTAGCTGATTTAATGAGTATGTTCATGATTTAAAAAATTTGAGCAATAAAATTTCTAGTACTAAAAACACCAATGCTAGTGCTAGAAACCATTGCCATATACTATTAATTTTATGGGTATTTGATGAGCTTATAAAAGCTTTATTTACGTTGTTGATATAGGTGATGTTTGGTTTGTCGCCAAATAATGTTTTAGTATTTAAATATGATAAATCACTTTCTTCTCTTTGATAGTTGTAGGCTATGTTCTTCAAGGTTTTACCACTGTTTACTGCTTGTGTAAATCCGCTTTTACTAGGCTTGTCTTTTGTTGTAAGGATGACCTTATCAGTAGTTATTTGTTGTAGAGGAATATAATCGTAATCCTTATTGGTAAGATGTATCACTTCATCCTTTTTTAGTTGCTTAGGTATTTCAATGTTATTTGTAGTACCAATAGTATAATATAATTGTGAAGGATGCGTGCTGTACAATCCGAAGTTATAAAATATTGGGACAATTAAAGGAGAGTTTTTAAAATTTGAATTTTCAGTAGCTAAAGATGCAGATACCCAATATATTTTACCAGTAGTTGTAGGAATTTGAGAAATAAAATCTTTTCCATTCTCAAAACTTAGGATAGAGGTAGAGCGATTAAAATTAATTGGATAATAACTTTTTACAGTTGGGTATTGAAAATTTTTAATTTGTTTTTCAAAGACTCCTTTTAATAAAGGATGAGAAAAATTAATAGTTGTCACAGACAACTCAGTATTCAATTTCTGAGTAAAGCTACCTATTTTTAAATTAGCAAGTAAGGACTTGTATGTATTGAAATTTGCATTCATTGATGGGATAATAACGATGCTTCCTCCTTTTTTTGTAAAGTCTTTTAGGGTGTTACTTAATGAAAAGCTAATGTTTTCTAATTCATTTAATATAAGAAGGTGTTGTGTGTTGAGCGTGTTGTAATCTAAATTATTCAGTGTAGTACTGGTGAATTGAAATTCATCTTTAGTGTAAATTTTTGAGATAAAAAGATTATCGACACCAATTGCAGTTACATGTATTTTTTTAGGTTTTTCAATTGTAAAATATAGGTCATTATCAAAACTCAAATAATTATCTTCTAGTTTTATTTTTCCAATAAAATTTTGAGTGCTTGGGATGCTAAAAACAACTTTTTCAGTAGCATTACTCGGCAAATTAACTGAAGATTTTCCTGCTAATAAATTTTCATTATAAAGGCTAATAGGTATATCTTCTTTTAGATTCCCACTATTTTTTATAATGGTTGTAAGTTGGATAGCCTCATTGTCTTGCGAAGAAATATAGACGCTGTCAATACTGATGTTTGACATTTCTAAAGGTGAAAGTTGCGTAATGTAATAATTAGTTAATGTGTCAATATTGATCTTGTTTTCAATATTAATATTTTGAAAATCAGAGATTAAAATAACATCATTTAAAGTGTTTTTTTTCTTGAAGTTATTTTCTATTTTTAAGAGGATAGATCTTAAGTCAGTTTTTACAGGGTAGTATTCTAATGAGAGCAACGTGTTTTTTAAATCTTTAGCAGCTACGTTTTCATAAGTATTATCATTAGTATATAAGTTTATGTTTTCTAGTGTTGAAGTGCCTTCAATAATATCTTGAACAGCTCTTTTAAACAATTCACCCTCTTCGCCTTTAGCTTGCATGCTATAAGAGTTGTCTAAATAAATAGTTGTGCTTGTCGGTTTTTTCTCTTCTGAGTTGCCAAAATAGGGTTGTGCAAAGGCTATTATTAATGAGGCAAATAGTAATAAACGACTACAAAGAATTAAAAACTTTTTTAATTTAGAGCTTTTTCTAGTTTGTAATTCTAACTCTTTTAAAAACTTAACATTGGTAAATGCTACTTTTTGAAAGCGACGTAATTGAAATAAATGAATGAGAATAGGGATGATAAGCAAAAATAAAGCGTAAAGAATTTCAGGATGCTTAAATTGCATTGGTCAAATAGATTTGTCAAAAATAGTAAATTACTATAGAATAGAACCTAAAAATATTAGGAAAATAATATAGTATTTTTGGTAAGGATGCGTTAATAAGTTAGACCTAATAAAAAACTTAAATTATATACTGATGAAAAATAGCTTTTTACTTACAATTTTCATAGCAATTATGTTCACTTATTCTGTGCAATCTCAGAATATGACCAATGATAAACTTGAAAAAATTATTTATGTAATTGCGGATAGTTTACGTGGCGATACTGGCAATTGGCAGTTTATGATTAAAGAACGGATGTTGGTTTGCATTACTGATGAAAAAAATAATAGAATGCGAATTATGTCACCTATTATTGAGCAAAAAAAATTAGCATATATTGATATGCTTAAATTGATGGAAG
This sequence comes from uncultured Flavobacteriaceae bacterium, assembly GCA_964428855.1. Taxonomy (GTDB): domain Bacteria; phylum Bacteroidota; class Bacteroidia; order Flavobacteriales; family Flavobacteriaceae; genus Aureibaculum. Next base: position 4,194 of record CAYRZY010000041.1, on the reverse strand, counting down.
CTAATTTTCATACCGCTTTAGATGTGAAGTATGCTATTTCTGACGATTTGTTATGGTCCGTTTATATCCATCCGCTTAAAGAATTGAGTAAAGAAGAACTATTGAGTGCCATAAATCAAGTATATGCAGCTGCAATTACCTATGGCACTACCTATAATAGTACTGGCTTGACTTTTCCTAACAAGAGAGAGCAAGATGAGAAGGTTGCTAAAAAGAAAATATAATTTCTCAGGTTGATTCGTTAGTGTATTAATATTAAAAGGAAGTATATCTTGAATATGTTGCACTAGATTGATATAGTTATTAACAATGTCATGTTTTTTCATATATTATAATTAAATTTAGGGATTAAAATTAATTAGTAACTAAACATTAAAATCTATGAAACTAACACTACCTAGTGCTACAAAGTATGTGGCAATTCTTGTTTTACTTTCTGTTTTTTCATACAGTGCGTATGGACAGCAGTTGAAGAGAACGCATGATCCTAAAGTTAATAAAGGACATCAACTTTATAAACAAACAAAAATTTATGACAACAATGCTCAAGTTGGTTCAGAAACGAAGCCTCAACCTGTAGGTGATAAAGCTTCTGACAGAAATGAGTATGAATTTAATATGGTTAAAAACCCATATACAGGAAAAATTCCTGAGCGAATTAAAATGCTAGAGGATGAATTCTCTAAAACGATACAAGAAAGTGATGAATTAAAAAAATTGGTCAATAAAAAAGGACGTAGATATTATTACTGGAAAAGTAGAGGTCCTTATAATGTAGGTGGTCGTACTAGAGCATTTGCAATTGACCGTCATAATGAAAATATCATATTTGCTGGAGGCGTGTCTGGTGGTTTATGGAGGTCTACGAATAGTGGTAAAACTTGGAGAAAAGTAACGCGTAGAAGACAGGCTCCTAGTATTACTAGTATTGTACAGCATCCTACTCGTAGAAATATTTGGTATTATACTTCAGGTGAACGTTCTGGAAATTCAGCAACTAGTAGTAGTTTTTACGCTGGTGCTGGTGTATATAGATCAACTAATAACGGTAGAAGTTGGAGATTGTTAAAAGGTACTGTTGATGGTGATATTACTAAAATTTCTCCATTTGAATTGACCAATTCTATAGCGATTAATCCTACCAATAATGACATCTATGTAGCTACTTTTAATGGAGTGCACAGATCACAAGATGCTGGAAGAACATTTGAAGAAGTTTTAGGTGGAGGTTTTGATAGTTGGACAGAGGTGATTACAACACCAAGTGGAAAAATTTATGCTACGGTAGACTTTTTTGGTGATCCTAACACAGGTTTTTTTAGTTCTGATGATGGTGATGAATGGACGAACATAACACCAACAAATGTAGCCAACCTTTTTAATGGAAGAACAGTAATGGCTTATGACCCCTCTGATGAGAATATTGTATACTTCTTTTCTGAAAATTTAGCTACTGCAGCGACACCATTTTTGTTGAAGTACAATGCAACCGCAGAAACACCAGAAGAACAATGGACAGATTTAAGTGCAAACCTTCCTGTCAATATTGGAGGTGCTGTTGGTAGTATAAATCTTCAAGGACATTATAATATGTTTATTAGAATTAAGCCTGACGATTCAAACTTTATTGTTTTAGGAGGTACGAACATCTATAGATCGATTACAGGTTTTACAACGCCTACTGGCCAAGAAAGTTGGATTGGAGGTTATTCTTCTGATAACAGTGTGAGTATGTATACGAATCATCATCCTGATCAACACAATTTTATATTTCTACCATCTAACCCTAACAGAGCTTTATCAGCAAATGATGGGGGTGTGTTTATTACAGATGACATAACTGAAGCTAATAATGATGTAGAACAAGTAAAATGGACTTCATTAAACAATGGGTATTTAACAACCCAACCTTATGCTGTATCATTTGACCCACAGGCAAATAGTGACGATTTATTAGCTGGTTTTCAAGATAATGGAACTTGGTATACAAGTTCTCCAAAAAGTAAAACACCTTGGGAAGAAGATTTTGGAGGTGATGGATCTTACAATGCAATTGCAGATGGTGGTAATACTAGATATGTTTCAACACAATTTGGTAATATTTACCGCTTTAATTTTGATGATGCAGGTGAGTTCACATCTTTTGCTAGAATTCGCCCTGCAATTATGGGGAGTCCGAGTTTTATCAATCCTTTTGTGTTAGATCCAAATAATGATAACATCATGTATATGCCTGATGGGAATAGAATACTAAGGAATAATGATTTGGATGAAGTTCCAGGAGGTACTTTTGCATTTGCAACAAAAAATTGGGTTGCTCTTGCTCAAACTGCTGCTGCTAATACGATTACTGCATTAGATGTTTCAAGATATCCTCAAGCAAATCGTTTGTATTACGCTACAAGTGGAGGAGAGATTTTCAGAATGGACAATGCAAATTTAGACAATCAACAGGTAGTTGATATTTCTACAGGTAAAGGAATGCCTCCTGGATATGTTAGTAATATTACTGCTGACCCTTCAAATAGTGATAGAGCGATTGTAGTGTTCTCAAATTATGGAATCCCTAGTTTATTTATTACAGAGGATGCGGGAGAAACTTGGACAGACATTGGAGGGAATTTAGAAGAAAATGCTGACGGTACAGGTAATGGATCTTCTGTGCGTTGGGCTGCGTTTTTTGGAAATGGAAGAGGATACTTTGTAGGAACAAGTACAGGTTTATACACAACATTTAAGTTAAGAGGTCAAAGAACTAGATGGTTTAAAGAACCTTTTAGAATAGGTAATGCAGTAGTTGCTCAAGTAAAAACTAGAAAAGATGGTTTAATAGCTATAGCAACTCACGGTAATGGTCTTTACAGTGCAAGGTTTCCAATTTTTGGAAAGTATAAAATTCCGAATCCTAGTTTAAGTGTAGCTCGTTTGCTTGAAGATTATATAGTAGATGAAAATAGTGCACCTACGACAATTGATGTTTCAGGATTGTTTGTGAGTTCTAATGATGCTGAAATCAATATTGAAGTTACCAATTCAAATCCTAATCTTGTTACTGCAACGTTGGTTGACAATACATTTACATTAAGTTATACACCAGATGCAGTTGGTAATGCTACAATAGGACTAGTTGCTACTTCAGGAGGTGAAACTGTTGCAGAAGGTTTTACAGTAACAGTTAACGAGCCTGCAATTTATGAGCAGGTTGAAGAAGCTGTAGCTTCAGCTCCATCGCAATTATTTATTGATTTTAATGGACTCGTACAATCTTCAGATGATTTTGTAATTCCAGAAGGTAGTGCATGGACTATCAATAGGGTTTTAGCTTTTGGAGGTAGCGGAGGTTCTCCAATTTTTGATAGTGCAACAGTAGTTATTTATACAGACGCTAACGGAAAACCTGGAGAAGAAGTATTCAATAGTGGTTCAATCGTACCTACTTCTGCTGAAGATGATTCGAATTTAAATTTAACTTTACCTGAGGCTGTGCAGTTAGAAAGTGGTTCATATTGGATTTCTGTTTATGCGAATTTAGTTTTTGATACAAATGTTGGTAATCAATGGTTTTGGTATACTCAAGAACATTTAAATGGACAAGAAAGTCAATTTAAAGATGCATTAGATTTATTTAGAACAGGAGCTGTTGATTGGACAGCTACTTCTGCAGCTTTTAATAGAGAACCTGCTGATCAAATTTTTCAGATTTTTGGAGTAGCTGCTGATGCGGACTCAGTGAATAATCAAAATGAGACGGTGTTGGCTACGCTAGATGCTAGCGTATCAACTATTGCTTGGCCAAACCCTTCTACTGATCAATTTAATTTTAATGTAGAAACTTTGAGCAAGAATAATGAAAAGGTATCTATTAGAATTTATAACTTAACAGGTCAATTGGTTTATCATAAAGATAATTTATTGAGTAATAAAACTTTCTCTTGGAACGCTTCTAGTGCTTCTGCAGGAATTTATATTGTTAGTATTAAAGGTAAAAACTTTAAATATAATGCTAAGATAGTTAAACAGTAAATTAAAAATTAATTATAGATAAAAGGGTATTAACATATGTTAATACCCTTTTATTTCTATGCCCATGTATCTAAAAATGTCAAAAAAACGAAGAAATATAGTGTACTTAGGTTTGATATTAAGTCTTGCATTAAACTTGATAATTTTAGTTTTTTTTGGAAAAACAATTTA
>CAYRZY010000040.1:0-16658 GCA_964428855.1 uncultured Flavobacteriaceae bacterium | reverse complement strand
AAAAACACAATAATTTTCGGTTAAGCACTTAGCCAAATTTTTAATTTTTTCTTTTTCCTATTTTAACGTAAAATTGAAAATTTTGCTGACTTTGTTAATATGAACAAACTTAGAATTTGGCACTTAACCCTTATTATTTTTATACAGAGTTGTGCATAATTTTTATTCATTAAGTTCATTAATGGTTTCCGCTATTTTTTCAATTTCTCCGTGATCCCATAAATAAATTTCATCAGACAGAATTCCATTTCTATTATGTTGTAAGAATATTAAATCTCCAGAACCACCATCTCCAATTACAATTCCATTTTTAGGGAATCCATTCCATTCTCTTGCGTTTTTTGTTTCAAGTCCGATATGGTTGCAAGTTCTGCTTATTCTTTTTTTGTCTGATTTGTCAAAAAACGGATGAAGTTGAAAGAAAAAATTACCTGAATCAATTTCTCCTCCATTGTCTTCCATCATTCGGGTTTTAAATTCAGGCGGAAATTTTACATTTAATTCAGATTCCGTTTCTATTATATATTTTTCGTTAATTGGAAATGGCATTTTGCGTTTTGGTTTAATGAGGTACAACAAAAGAATACAATCACCCTTTTTTAGCTTTCTTTAATTGACGTTTAATCTTATCAATAGCAGATTCTATTGACTTCTCAGGTTCAATAACATTAAAGGCTCCCCAAAACTCCGGGTCTGTAAAACCAGAGGTTTCATCACTAATAATGACTGTCTTTTTTAACCGATCTCTATTCTTTAGCTTTTCATTATTGGTATTCACTCTCCAATCGGTAACAGCCATTTCACTTGTCAACGAATAAACAGAATTGAACAATTTGCCTTTACGTTTTATTTTAAATGTCAATTGCACATTACCATGGCCATAATACCATTTTCCATCTTTTTCACGATAATCAACTCTATAAGCTGCATTTGTAGGATATACCAAAATATCTTTTGGCTTTTTTCTCACAAAAAGAAGACTACTTAATGTTTTATTCTCAACATTCAAATTATAAATAGCACTCGTTAATGCTGAAGTTTCTGCATCAATATATAATTTACCAAAGTATAAAGGTTCTTTAATTTGAGCCAGTTGTTTAAATTTAATTACAAACACATGCTTTCCGTCAATGGTTGTTGAAGGTGCAAAACTAAAACTGTAGGAATCAATCATATCTTTTGTAAAAATATAATCAGGATATTTCATTAAATCTATGTAAAGCGGATTGTAAGGTCCTCCTTGTAATTTTAAAGCTACAGTATCTAATCGTGTATAATCTGTACTCTTTCTAGCTTTATACAATTCTATATAATCCTTTTTTAACGAAGAGTAAGGTTGCTTGTAAATATTGACAATGGCCTCAGCTAAGGATGCATTTTTTCTTCGCTTTTTTATGGTTTCTCTGTAAAATGCAGTCATTAAGACATGCTCACCTAAATAGTTTAATGATTTCTTCTTTAATACAGTCTTCACCAAAGTCTTAGCATCTTTTGGTAATGTCAGGTTTACTTCACTTAATTTAAGTGTTGAATTCTGTAGTATAATCCTATTTTTTTTAGATTTCAATTGAAGCACAGGAATTTCTTTTTGTAGATACCCCAAATATGAAACTGTTACTACTGCATCAGTTACTTCTTTAGGAATTTTTAGTGAAAATTTACCATCAGAATTAGTGATTGTACTTATGTTAGTTTTATTAACTGTTAGGGTTGCAAAAACTAAAGGGTTGCCAGTAATCTCATCAACTACTTCTCCACTATATTCTACAAATTCATTTGCTTCTTGTGAGACTACCGTTTGTATTGAAAGTACTATTAAAAAGATAAATAATACTATTAGATTTTGACTTTTGATACTGTTTTTTACTTTCATGATTGACAAAATTTTAAATCTTATTTTATGATAGAAAATAGATGTATCAATTTAGTGAAAAAATCAATAGGAAAATGTTAAATATCTTAAATAATATTCAACATTTTTTGAGTAGCTTTTAATGCTGATATGGTTTGGTCGGAATCTAAGCCTCTAGTTTTAAATGTTTTCTTTGAAGTTTTCCAAGTAATAACAGTTTCACATAATGCATCAGAACTTGACCCTGGTGGGATTCTCACTGCATAATCAATAAGCACAGGCAATTCCATTTTTTTACTTTTATATACTTTCCGTAACGCATTCATAAAAGCATCAAACTGTCCGTCGCCTTGAGCATGTGCTTCAATAACTTCACCATCAATTTTTACAGAAATAGTCGTAGATGGCTGTAAGCCTTTTGCATGGGTCAATACATACGATTCAATAAGAATCTTTTCTTCATAAACATTACTATCTAAAACATCAGAAATTATATAAGGCAAGTCTTCTTTTGTTACCACCTCTTTTTTATCGCCCAGTTCAATAATACGTTGGGTAACTTTTAAAATATCAGCATCATTCAATTGCAACCCTAATTCTTGCAAATTCTTTTGAATGTTTGCTTTTCCAGAAGTCTTACCTAAAGCATATTTACGTTTTCTACCAAATCTTTCAGGTAATAAATCATTAAAGTAAAGGTTTCTTTTACTATCTCCATCCGCATGTATTCCAGCAGTTTGTGTAAATACATTATCACCTAAAACAGGCTTGTTAACAGGCACTCTAAAGCCTGAAAAATTTTCAACAAGTTTACTTACTTTGTATAGCGATTTTTCATTTACAGAAATTTCAACTTCTGGCAAAAAGTCATTAATTACAGCAACAACACTCGCTAGCGGAGCATTACCAGCTCGTTCTCCCATTCCGTTAACTGTAAGATGTAATCCGTTTACTCCAGCTTTTACAGATTCTAAAACGTTAGCAACCCCTAAATCATAATCGTTATGAGCATGAAAATCAATGTGCATTTCTGGATATTTAGCACGAATATCACTTAAAAAACTAAAAGTCTCTCGAGGTGATAATACGCCCAACGTATCTGGTAATAAGACTCTTTGAATAGGTTGTGTAGCCAAAAAATCTAAAAACTGACACACATACTCTCTAGAATTCTTCATGCCATTACTCCAATCCTCTAAGTAGACATTAGTCTCAATGGATTCTTTTTGAGCTAGCTCTATCACATTTTGTATCTCAGCAAAATGTTGTTCTGGTGTCTTTTTTAGTTGATATTTAAGATGGTTTAAAGAACCTTTGGTTAAAAGATTTTGCACTTTCGCACCCGTTTCTACCATCCAATTGATAGATAAGCCATTATCAACAAAAGACAACACTTCTACTTTATCAATATAACCTTTGGCATTTGCCCATTTGGTAATACTTTTTACCGCTTGATACTCACCTTCAGAGACTCTAGTTGAAGCAATTTCAATTCTATCAACTTTTAATTCTTCTAATAATAGTTGAGCTATAGTTAATTTTTCTGATGCTGAAAAAGATACGCCGCTGGTCTGTTCTCCATCGCGAAGCGTAGTATCCATGATTTCAATTTTATGCTTGGTCATTGAAAGGTAATAATAAGGTTAGCTATTGGTTTTAGAAAGGTCTAGTTTTTACAAATTCTTGAATTTCAGACTTGATGTTTTGTAAATAATCAATATCATCAAAACCATTTAACATGTTCTCTTTTTTATAAGAATTAATATCAAAAGACTCTGAATTATCAGTAGCGATCAAGGTTACAGTTTGACTGGCTAAATCTACTTTGATTTCTGTCTTAGGATCTTTTTCTATCGCTGAGAAAATTTCTTTTGCAAAAGCATCACTCACTTGTACAGGCAAGACACCTATATTCAAACAATTATTTTTGAATATATCTGCAAAAAAACTTGAAATCACACATCTGAATCCAAAATCATACACTGCCCAAGCAGCGTGTTCTCGTGAAGAGCCAGAGCCAAAATTACGCCCACCAACAAGTATTTTACCACTATATTTAGAATCATTTAAAGGAAATTCTCCTTTCTGACTACCATCAGCATTATACCTCCAGTCTCTAAAAAGATTGTCTCCAAAACCTTTACGTTCTGTAGCTTTTAAAAATCGAGCTGGTATTATTTGATCAGTATCTACATTCTCTATAGGTAAAGGATATGCTGAAGACTGTAGGGTATTAAATTTATCGTATGCCATTATTAGTATGGTTTTATCTTTTTATTAGTTTAAAAATTCTCTTGGGTCAGTTACTTTTCCTGTGATTGCTGCTGCTGCAGCTACAAGCGGACTCGCCAATAAAGTACGTGAACCAGGGCCTTGTCTTCCTTCAAAATTTCGATTAGAAGTACTTACTGAATATTTACCTGCGGGTATCTTATCATCATTCATTGCCAAACACGCTGAACAGCCTGGCTGTCTTAATTCAAAACCTGCTTCATTAATGATATCTAAAATCCCTTCTTCTTTAATTTTCGCTTCAACAATATGAGATCCTGGCACTAACCATGCTGTAACATGTGCTGCTTTTTTTCTTCCTTTAACGATAGATGCAAAAGCTCTAAAATCTTCTATTCTACCGTTTGTACAGCTTCCAACAAATACAAAATCTATCTTTTTACCCAACATGGCATCTCCTTGATCAAAACCCATATAGTTTAATGATTTTTCATAGGTAGCTTCTCCTTCTTGCACGTTATCAGCAGTTGGAATGTCATTTGAAATTCCCATGCCCATTCCCGGATTTGTACCATAAGTAATCATGGGTTCAATATCAGAAGTCTTAAACGTATATTCTTTATCAAATACAGCATCTTCATCTGTTTTTAAGGTTTTCCAATACTCCATTGCTTTGTCCCAATCCTCACCTTTAGGCGTAAATCTTCTTCCTTTGATATATTCGTAGGTTTTTTCATCAGGAGCAATCATACCTCCTCTAGCTCCCATTTCAATACTTAGATTACAAACCGTCATTCTACCTTCCATAGACATTTCTTCAAAAACAGTTCCTGCATACTCAACAAAATAACCAGTTGCACCAGAAGTTGACAATTGAGAAATGATATACAAAGCAACATCTTTTGGCGTAACTCCTAAACCTAAAGAACCTTCAACATTGATTCTCATTTTTTTAGGTTTTGGCTGCATGATACATTGTGTAGAAAGTACCATTTCAACTTCCGAAGTACCAATACCAAAAGCAATAGCACCAAAAGCACCATGTGTTGAGGTATGTGAATCACCACAAACAATAGTTGCTCCTGGTAGTGTAATTCCGTTTTCTGGCCCAACAACATGTACAATTCCGTTACTCTCATGACCTAAGCCCCAATGGAGAATACCGTGTTCTTTAGAGTTCTCTTCCAACGCTTTTAGCTGATTTGCTGAAAGAGGATCTTCAACAGGTAGGTGTTGATTAATGGTTGGTGTATTATGATCTGCAGTGGCAAAAGTCCGCTGAGGCTCCATTACCTTAACACCTCTTTCCTTTAAGCCTAAAAAGGCAACAGGACTTGTCACTTCGTGGATTAAATGCCTGTCAATAAAAAAGACATCTGGCCCACCTTCAATTTTTCGGATAACATGTGCATCCCAAACCTTGTCAAATAATGTACTACTCATATGATTATTAAATTATATTTTATGCTGTTTTATAAAGATTGCGAATTTATACTATAAAATAATAGTAAAGAAAATTAGTTGCTTTAATATTACGATGTTCAACGTCTTCTTTTTTGGATAAAAATGCACACCTACAATTATTCAGCTGGTGGTGTAATCATAATATGAGCACCAGCAGTACCAGGAAACATCAACCAAGGATGCCCAGGTGCATTTGGTTTCAAACTCAAACCTGTAGTTTCTTGTGTCGCAAATGGAATGTACACCACATAACGATAATTTGCATTTATAATTTTATTATTTTCTATGTCAAACCAGCCTTTTTTACCTTGTAGGATGTGTAATGTTGCAGACATTTTTGGCATTTTTACTTTTCCGCTTTTCACATTTGCTTCTCTAGCCTCTTTAAGTGCTTGACCCGATTTACCATCAGCTTTTAAAGCTCTACCATTAGCCATAAAAGGCTCTAGATTCTTATGATAACTCACAGCTTTAAATCCGTCTTTGTTTTGATCATCAGCAATACAAATCATTTCATTTGTACCTTCACGTAAGGTGATAAATTTACCTTCGTTATCATAACCATAAACTTTAGCCCCTGCTCTTGTTTCCTCTGGAGCGGATAATACGGCTGCTGCTATTTGCTGTGCTGCTGTCAGATTTTGAACAGGCACTTCTATTTCAGCAGTAGCGACACTTGTCGTATCCTTTGTTGTAGACTCTATTGGTTGGTCTTCAGTTTTTGGTTTGTCACAATTCAACAATAAAGATGCTGTAAATAAACCAAGTAGAATGTAGTTGAAAATTTTCATGATATTTATATTTTAGTTTAATCCAAAGATAAAAAATAATATCTTAGCAAAAAAAATAACCTGCTATGAGAACTATCTTAATGCTAACTTTATTCATATTTCTAATTTCATGCAAAGAAGATAAAAAATCAATACCTACTAACAATCAGGATAAAATATCAGAAATAAAAACGGATTCCCTTAAAATCATGAAAGATTCAATTAGCCTAGAGACATTAGATACGCTTACTTATGCCAAACGAATACATGAACATATCATCACTTTAGATACTCATGTTGATATCAATATCAAAAATTTTACCAACACAAAAAACTACACACAAGACATTGAAAGCCAAGTGAATTTACCGAAAATGATAGAAGGCGGATTGGATGTGGCGTGGTTTATTGTCTACACAAAACAAGGACGTCTTACAGAGAAAGGCTATAAAATTGCTTATGACAATGCCATGGCAAAATTCAATGCTATCCATAGATTGGTTGAAGAATATGCACCAAACAACATTGAATTGGCCTTGACTTCTGACGATGTCAGAAGAATCAATGCTACTGGTAAAAAAATAGCGATGATAGGTGTTGAAAATGGCTATGCAATTGGGACAGACATTGACAATGTCAAAAAGTTTTATGACTTGGGTGCTAGATATATGTCTTTATCTCATAACGAGCATAGTCAACTATGTGATTCGCATACTGGTGAAAAAAATAATGTTTGGTTGCATAACGGATTGAGTGATTTAGGCAAACAAGTCATTGTAGAAATGAATAGATATGGGATTATGATTGATTTATCGCATCCTTCTATAGAATCTAATAAGCAGGCTATAGAATTATCAAAAGCACCCGTAATTGCTTCACATTCTTCTGCTAGAGCCTTATGTAATCACAGCAGAAACTTAAATGATGACCTATTGCAATTGATTAAAGAAAAAAACGGAGTGGTTCAAGCAGTTGCTTTTAAAGGCTACCTTAATAAAGACAAACGTAATAAAAGAGTTTATTTTGAAAAGAACTTACAAAAACAAGCAATGAAATCTTTAGGAATTACTTGGTTAGAACGTGATTCTATAAAAAAGTTAGACAAACTCGATAAAGCAGCATACAATGCCAATCTTTATAAAGCCAAAGCTATTGCTAAGAAAAAGCTAAACACTATAAAAAATATTCCTGAAGACGTGAATGTTATTGATTTTGTCAACCATATTGATTATTTAGTGAATCTTATTGGGATTGACCATGTAGGGATAAGCTCAGATTTTGATGGCGGTGGCGGTATTGAAGGATGGTCAGATGTTTCAGAAACATTTAATGTAACACTTGAATTGGTAAAACGTGGATATACTGAAAATCAAATAAGTAAACTTTGGAGTGAAAACTTGCTACGTGTTTTAGACGAAGTACAAAAAGTTGCGAAAGAAATACAGAGCAAGAGCTAAAAAAACATCTTAGTGTACTTCTAATTTTACCTCATAAAAATAGTTAAAACTGCTTGGTCAATCCGTTTAGGCTTTAATGATTTCGCATCTAGTAAACACCACGAAGTTTTGCATTTGCAAAGCAATTTATCTTCGCAATAAATATGTACAATTCGTGTTGATTTGACTCCCACAGCATCATCTATCCATGTTACAACATTTATAGTGTCATTAACAAAGGCTTGATTTAGATAATCAATTTCATGTCGTAGCACAAACCACACAACACTTTCTTGAAGCTCTTTTGAGGCTATTGACGCCCAATGCATACCAGAAACATCTTGCACCCATTGTAAATACGCCATGTTATTTACATGGTTAAGTTCATCAATATCTTGTAAAGTAACTTTAAAAGAATACTGGAATGAGACTTTATCTTCTGGCACTTTTTCTATCATCTATTTATCAACTTAAAGTATTATATAGCGTATCAACAAACCAATAGCGATACAAATGGTAAAACTCATTAAGGTACCTATCAATACATATTCCGTTTGTTTTCTAGCTCCTTTAGTGTCACTAAACCTTAAAATAGACTTTGCTCCTATCAAAAAGCCAATGGCAGAAAAATTATTGATTAAAATAAAAGTCAATACTAAAATTCGTTCAAAAATACCGATATATCTACCTGCTTTTTTCAAACTATTTTGCTCTCCTTCTGCGGTAATTTCATGTTGCCAACGCTCTGTGGCTTTCCCTATAATAAATCCTACAGGAAAGATAACCAGTAAATATCCTATTAAAATTGCCAATTCTTTTGAAGATGAAAAGAAAGTCTCAATGGCAGGAAAAACAGATAAAAAGCCTTGAATTAAATACAACCAGGCAATAATGAGCACAATAACATGTAATATCTGATCAATAATAAAATACTTTAAATTATCCTTTTCTTGATAGAGTTTCCATAAATCAATGATAAAATGTGTTATTACAATAGCTATTGGCACCAAAAAACGTGTCCATTCTTGTAAAATAACATAAGTCAAAACTCCCGCTAATAAACTGTGTACATACAACACCCAAGATACTGCTTTATGAGTACGTTTATGCTGTACCATTTTGGTGTTCTGAAACACAAAATCGGTCAGCACGTGTGCTAGCACCAATTGTAATAAGATCAATAATTTAATTTCCATAATCTGTATAATTTGCGATGGCAGTTTTGTACCGTTTTAACAACATAGAAATAGCATCCCAATTGGCAGCTTTTTTACGATGATTTACCGCAGACTGGTTGATACCTAATATTTTTGCCACTTCAGTTTCTTTTTTTCCTTTGTGTAAGTAATAAACCACTTCAGCTGATGCCACACTCCATTTACTGGTTACACTGTCCAACAAACCAAAATGTACATTGAACTCATCATTTAAATTTTCATCAGCTGTTTTTAATAGTAAACGTGGATAGTCACCTTTCATAGTGTCTAAGGTTTTTCCAGAGAATTGAAAAGCTTCTCCGTTTGATTCTAAGATGGAATCTCGCTTTAAATTGATATTACCAATACCAATAGCTATCCGAAAATCAGTCAAACCTGAAGTCTTTCTGTCTGGAATCGCAATTTTATTAACTGCTGTCTTTATAGTAAGCACAATATCTAAAGCTAATACTGGCTCTAAAACCACTCCTTGAAAGCTATCGCCTCTAAATATTTTAAAATCTGTTTGATGTGTAGAACGAAAAGTTTCAAACTCTGTATTTATAACATTGAGAATACCATCTAATTCTTGTGGTTTATAGCTTGTTGAGTCAATTAAATCTCCTGTAATTACTGCTTTCATACGTGTTTATCTATTATTTTTATTTACAACATACTCCTTTAGTATGACAAATATACGAAAAATATTAGCCTGTAGGCTAATAATGAGTAAATATTAGTCTGTAGGCTAATAATGGGTAAATATTAGTCTGTGGACTAATAAATAAAGTTGTTGCTATTTAATATAAAGCCTGTAATTTTTACTTATAAAATTGTTAATAACTCAAATCACTACTCATAACTTGTTAATAAGTAATGGAAATTAAACAATTATCACTGAAAAATATTAAAAAAACATGTAATTTAACTAACTGTATATCATGCTGTTATTTTATAAATTTTATTTGAATATAAAATTTCAATAGAAATACACCCTTTATATTTAATAAAATTATACATTTGCACTTATTAACAATATTTTACACCTTACTATATGTAGCATAAATTACTTCTAAAATCCTTAATGTATTATTATATCATGAAGAAGTTTAATTTATGTGTTTTAAGTTGTGTGTTTTTATCACAGTTTAGTTTTTCACAAATTACAGTCAGTCCTAGCGAGTTATCAACCTCTATTCTTATTGCAGATAAAGATCTTGCTGCAAAAAACGAATGTAGCCAAGAAAATTTTGGTGGCCATTTTAAAGAATTCTTTGATGAGGACATCAATGCTCCTGTATTTCAATTCGAAATTCACAATGCATCAGACAATTACAAATGTGCAAATTTCAAAAAATATCTTCATAAAATTAAGCTAGAAGCTACTGCACCAGAAAATTTAATTGGTATAGAAGGAGAAACTGTTACTTATACATGGAAATTTAAACTTGACGAAAAATTTCTATCCTCTACCAAAAAAGAAATTGACATTCATCAGTTAAAAGCTGTTGGCGGTTCTGAATATGAAATTCCGTTATTTAGCTTAACAACCGTAAAAGGTAGAAGGTCTGATAAATTAGAATTGCGATATACAGAAATGGACGAACAAATCACCTTAAAAGCTGTTGATTTATCGTTGCTAAAAGGAAAATGGGTTGAAGTTTCTGAAACTATTACTTACGGAGAAATTGGTGCGTATACCATAACTATCAAATCAACGAATGATGATGAAATGCTATTAGAATTCAGTAAGGATGCTATCAGAACATGGAAAACTGATGCTGAGTTTATCCGCCCTAAATGGGGAATCTACAGAGATTTAAAAGATGTTAATGATGTAAGAAATGAAACGGTGCGTTTTGCAAATTTTAAGGTTGAAGAAAGTAATACCTTAGAGATGTTTAAAGCCTCACTAAATAACGACGATGTAAAGATTTTTCCTAACCCTGCGTCTGACAAGGTTACCATTCAAGGGGCTAGCCTAGAAGATTATGATGCTATTATTTTACATGATAGTTTTGGAAGAGAGATTCAATTAAAAAGACCTATTGTTAGAAATTCATTAGATGTTTCATCTCTAAAAAACGGAGTGTATTTTATAGTTTTTAAAAAGGATAAAGAAATTAAAGTAGTGAAGAAGCTATTAAAGTTTTAGTTTAAAATAATCAATGCATTACTTTAAACAAAAGCTCTTTAAGAATATCTTTTGTTGCTAAATTTTGAGCACCAACACCTTTACTTTTCATGTCAGCATCTCTCAATAGAGAGATAATTTGTGAGACTTTTCGCATCGGATAGTTACGAGCTGCATTCAAATAATCGCCTACAAAATAAGGATTTACGCGTAATGCCTTAGCAACATTTCCTTTTGATTTATCAGATAAACCATGATAAATTAACAATTGCGTGAAAAAGCTATTCAATAATGATATAGTGACCACCAAAGGATTACTTTTAGGATTGTCACTAAAATAATTAATAATCTGATTGACTTTCACAATTTTACGTTCTCCTACAGCTTTACGCAATTCAAAATTATTATAGTCTTTACTGATGCCTATATTTTCTTCAATATGAATAGGAGATATTAAGGACTCTTTGGGTAAAATAATCATTAACTTGTCTAATTCATTAGATATTTTAGACAAATCTGTTCCTAAAAATTCTACCAACATTAAAGCTGCTTTGGGTTCTATTTGATAGCCTTTACCTGATAAAACTCTACGTATCCACTCGCCTACTTGATTATCATACAGTTTCTTACTCTCAAATAAAACACCGTTTTTACCAATAATTTTACTCAGCTTTTTACGCTTGTCTAAGGTTTTGTATTTATAGCAAATCACCAATACCGTTGTAGGTTGCGGGTTCTCAACATAACTGACCAAGTTTTCAATGGTACGTGACAAATCTTGAGCCTCTTTAACAATCACCACTTGACGTTCTGCCATCATCGGATATCGTTTGGCATTAGAAACAATAGCTTCAATACTGCTATCTCTACCATACAACACCATTTGATTGAAACCTCTTTCTTCTTCAGTTAGGACGTTTTTTTCAATATAATCTGATATTTTATCAATATAATAGGGTTCATTACCCATTAAAAAATAAACAGGTTTAAAATTGCCGTTTTTGATATCAGAAACTATTTGATTGATACGTTCCATTTCTAAGAAAAAATAATCATTTTTGTATTATGGTTGTACTGAATTTGCCACAAGCTAAACTCAAGATCAAAAGTAAAGAAAATAAGCAGTATATCTTTGATATCATCAGAAAAAAAGATGTGGTCTTAACTCCCGAAGAATGGGTGCGTCAGCATATCCTTCATTTTTTAATAACTGTTAAGGGCTATCCTAAATCAATTATTGCCGTAGAAAAGCAGCTCACCATCAATACCTTAAAAAGACGATTTGATATTTTAATTTTCAATACTAAAGGATTGCCTGAAATTATTATTGAATGTAAAGCACCAAAAGTAAAAATTACTCAAGATACATTTGATCAGATTGCTCGTTATAATTTAACACTCGATGCCAACTATTTGATGGTCAGTAACGGATTGGAGCATTATTTTTGTAAATTAGATACGGCAAATGAACGCTATGTGTTTTTAGAAGATTTACCTGAATACAAGCCTTAGTTTTCTCTATTTATAGTATGTTTGTGCCTAAGTAAATAATCTACAAAACCTTTAGAAAGAGCCTTGAAAGTAGCAGTCGTTATATTAAATTGGAATGGCAAACAACTCTTAGAACAGTTTTTACCTTCTGTAATAAAATACAGTAGTGATGAAGCTGAAATCTATGTAGTTGATAATAATTCTGATGACGATTCTATACCTTTTATTAAAGCTAATTATCCTGAGATTACTATCATTCAGAATACTGAGAACGGTGGTTATGCAAAAGGTTATAACGATGGCTTACAACATATAGATGCTGATATTTACGCCTTGGTGAATTCTGATATTGAAGTGACTAAAGACTGGTTAACACCAATTATTGCTGAATTTAAAGCTTCTAAAGACACTGCCATTATTCAACCTAAAATTTTAGATTTTAAAGACAAAACCAACTTTGAATATGCTGGAGCTGGTGGCGGATTTATAGATCGTTTTGGATATCCATATTGTAGAGGGCGTATTTTTTCAAGTTTAGAAACCGATCAGCAGCAATACAATGATACGATTGATATTTTTTGGGCTTCTGGTGCTTGTTTTTTTATCCGCTCTGAAGTCTATCATCAATTGCAAGGTTTTGATGAAGATTATTTTGCTCATCAAGAAGAAATTGATTTGTGTTGGCGTGCTAAAAACCTCGGAGCAAACATAAAATATGTAGGAACTTCAACAGTTTACCATGTTGGCGGAGCTACTTTAGACGAATCGAATCCGAAAAAGACCTACTTAAACTTTAGAAACAGTTTATTCTCTTTGATAAAAAACCTACCTGCATCTTCGTTATTCTCAATAGTATTTTTACGTTTGTTTTTAGACGGCTTGGCTGGCATTAAATTCATACTAGAATTGAAACCACGGCATACATGGGCTATTATCAAAGCTCATTTTAGCTTTTATTGGTATTTGCCGTCAATGCTAAAAAAACGTAAGAACACCACTCATAAAAAAACAAGCTATTATCACTGTAAAAGTATTGTTTGGCAGTATTTTGGATTGAAAAGGACACTGTTTAGTGAGGTGGATTAAAGCTTGTCTGTAGGCAAAATGGCACAAGCATATTCAAATTGTTTAACTTTTTGCAAATTCTATTAATGGAGTAATATTTCCATTATCGGCTTTTTTTAATGCTATAATGTACTTTTCACGCACACTATCCGCTTTTACCATATTAGATTGATGCCAAGTGAAAATTGCTGCATCAAATACGATTTCCATTATTATATCTGCCATCATTCTAGAATGTCTTCCGTTACCATTAGGAAAACAATGTATAGCAACCAACCTGTGTTTAAATCGGATAGCTATTTCGACTGTAATATAGGTTTTGTTTACTATCCAATACCCTGTGTCTTCTAACAACTGTTTTAGCTGTTGGTTTATCTGCAACCAATCTACACCAATATTTTTATTAGACTTTCTAAATGTACCTGCCCATTTCCAAACATTCCCATACATTTTTTGATGTAATTTTTTAATAAATTTTTCTGTTAAGACAGTTGTTGGTTTTAGTTTGATACTGAACAACCATTCGGTAGCTGTCTCAATATTCAATTGTTCAAACTGGTTCAATTCACTTTGTGTAGTTATGGTTTTAATCAACAAACCTTCTTTTTCATTTTCATCTAAGGGGGTTTGCCCTTCTTGGTAAGTTAATTTTAATCCCATAGTGATTTTTTCATTTCTCGTGTTAACTCTTCTGCTAAATCTTTAATGGCCTGTTTTATTTTAACATCTGTTATTGCTTGGTTTTCTAATTGCATATTTTTATGTGTACGCAATACTATTTTAGTGGCTAATGCTGTTGCTTTTTTATCTACTAATTGTTTTATAGAACCATTTTTAGGCACAAAACCATATACCAACTGCAACTCTAATGCTTGGGCAACTTCTTTTAAGGTTTTAAGACTAACAGAACCTTTTGCCTCACTTTCTTCTATTTTTTTAACGCCTTGTTTGGTTATAGATAGTTTATTACCCAATTGCTCCATTGTCATATTAAGACTGGTACGTATGGTGTGTAGCCAACCTTTGGTTGGTGTAGTTGTATTTTTAGAAGCAACAAATGACTTTAATTTTTGGTCTAACTGTTCTATTAATAGTTTTTTTTTGTTTCTCATTGTTTCACCTGTTTATACATTAAAAGTAAACCTTTAGATTTACAAATATATAAAAAAGTAAACAAATAAGTTTACTAATATTTATAAAAGTAAATAGTTAGGTTTACTTTTAATGTTTTATCTATAAATAATTTGGTAATACTTAATAGCTCATTCTAGCTTTTATTGGTATTTGCCGTCAATGCTAAAAAAACGTAAGAACACCACTCATAAAAAAACAAGCTATTATCACTGTAAAAGTATTGTTTGGCAGTATTTCGGATTGAAAAGGAAGGTGTTTAGTGAGGTGGAGTGAGGTGTTGGCTATTTATTCTGTCAAGCAGATTTATATAAATACTTCTGAAACTCAATAAACATATCTCTAATTTCGATTGCATTTCCTCCCAACTTTTCAATTCCATCTTCTTGTGATTGAAATTTATTAGCAAGTAATATTGGTAATTTCGATTGGTCAAGTTCTCCAACTCCTGTATCTATATACTTACTCAATACAAATTCTATAAATTCCTTTTGTTTTTCATTTAAGAATGCAAAAATAGTCGCTTCTGCTACTGCAACTCGTTCTTTTCTTGTTATTGGTTTCACTTCACTGTTAAATACATATTCTAACACGTCAAAAAGGTCGCTTTTTTCGGCATCTATTAGTTTTTTAAGCGTGTTTAGTTCCTCTAAACCAAAACCTGCTTCTTCTAATTTTTCGAGTAATGTTCTTCTTGTTATCGGGTTAGACCACAATTCCCTTAATTCTGCTTCACTTTTAAAGAAGTTTGGTAGTTCTCCAAATAGGTTATTTAAAAACTCTTCTGCTGATATTGGTTTTCCGTCTGCATTCCAAAAGGAAGTTGAAATCATTTTTTGAATTTCTAATTCTTTTCCGTTTCGTAATTTTATTTTTACTTTCTTATTGCAAATACAAGGCAATTGTCCGCAAGTTTCACATTCTGTTGGTGGTTCTACTTCACAAATGCAAGGACTTTCGCCACAAACTTTACATTTTTTAGGTTCTTTTACGCAAATACAAGGACTTTGATGGCATTTTTCGCAAATTTCAGGTTCTACTGGCTCAACTGGTTCGCCATCCCATTCTGGGTCTAAAAAACGTTGGTAAGCATCCACAAAATCATAAATGGTAAAAAATTCTTTTCCGTCAAATAATCGTGTTCCTCTTCCTACAATTTGTTTAAATTCTATAATCTGATTTACAGGACGCATCAAAACGATATTTCTAATATTACGTGCATCAACTCCTGTAGATAGTTTTTGTGAAGTAGTAAGTATCGTTGGTATTAACTTTTCATTGTCTTGAAATTCACGTAAAAACTGTTCGCCAATTTCTCCATCATTGGCAGTAACACGAACACAATAATTAATATCTTTTCCCACTTCGACTCCGCTCAGTGCAGGTTTTGGTTTGTATTGATTTACCATTTCACGAACCATTGCTGCGTGTGCTTGCGTAGCACAAAATATGATAGTTTTATCATCAATATTGGCATCATTCATAAAAGTATGTACACGATAACGCTCTCTTGCAGGAATTACAATTTTTCGGTTAAAATCTTTTTCTTCATATAATTTCCCTTCTTCAATAATTCCTTCTGTAACGGTATCATCATTGGTGTAAATGTAATCGTCTAATGTGGTTTTAATTCTTTTGACTTTAAAAGGCGTTAAAAAACCATCATTAATTCCTTCTTTTAAGGAATAGATATAAACAGGGTCGCCAAAATAAGCGTAGGTATCTACATTGTCTTTTCGTTTTGGTGTGGCTGTTAAACCTAACTGAACAGCAGGCGAGAAGTAGTCTAAAATTCCTCTCCAATTTCCTTCATCATTTGCTCCACCTCTGTGACATTCGTCTATAATTATAAAATCAAAAAAATCTTCAGGATATTCTCCAAAACGA